>CAZMLD010000054.1:0-9921 GCA_964566975.1 uncultured Thiotrichaceae bacterium
CATCTCTTTTTCCTGTTTTGATGATAGTTTAATAAATCATCTAGGTACGAGATAGGGTAGCCACTCCAATATATTCTATGTGACCGCTTGATTTATACACGAAACCGAAGAAGAGCCTTAGAAAGTGAGTAGGAAATAACTTGTTCTTGTTCCGGTTCGTCAACATTCTATAGCCTTTCAAATAAATGCCATGGATAGTCAAAAAAACAAAAAAAGTGTTAGATATTTCGACAAACAACAAAAAGTGTGCTAAAAACTAGCTCATGAATAATAAACTACTCGTTGTAGAAGATGACCCAGGGCTACAAAGTCAGATACGTTGGTGCTTTGAGCATTATGATGTTTTGTTGGCCAATGATCGCCAATCTGCCATTGAGCAAGTTCAAAAAAATAAACCTGCGGTAGTCACATTAGATTTAGGCCTGCCTCCGCATGAGGATAATCCCAGTGAGGGTTTTGCTACACTCGAACAAATTTTAGAGATTGATCCTGATATAAAAGTGATTGTTGTTACGGGTCAGGAAGAATATGAAAATGCAGTAAAAGCGATTGGTTTAGGCGCTTATGATTTTTATAGTAAGCCGTTCGAGCCTGAAATTATTAGTGTTATTGTCAATCGGGCGTTTCGTCTAATAGAGCTTGAAAGTGAAAACCAGAGATTACAAAAAAACTTACCTAGTCTAGAGTCATTTTCGGGTATTATTTCCTGTAGCCCGCAAATGCAAAGCCTCTGTAAAGCTATCGAAAAGGTAGCGCCTTCTGACGCGACGGTGTTATTGCTGGGAGAAAGTGGTACAGGCAAAGAGCTCTGCGCCAGAGGTCTGCATACACATGGCGCGAACAAGGCCGGCAGGTTCATCACTATAAACTGTGCGGCAATACCCGAAGCGCTGCTTGAAAGTGAACTATTTGGCTATGAAAAAGGTGCCTTTACCGGAGCAAATAAACAAACCCGAGGAAAAATTGAATATGCAGACGGTGGCACACTGTTTCTTGATGAAATGGGTGACTTGCCCTTTGCCTTGCAGGCTAAGTTGTTACGTTTTTTACAGGAACGTGTGGTTGAACGTGTCGGTGGTCATGAACCTATACCCGTGAATGTGCGTGTGGTTTGTGCCACCCATCAAAATTTACGAGAAAAAATTGAAAACGGAAGTTTTAGAGAAGACCTGTTTTATCGTATCAGTGAGATCCCGTTAGAAATCCCTCCACTTCGTGACCGTGACGGCGATGTCATTATTCTGGCACGCTATTTCTTCGATCAATATAATGAAGCTCATGGGCGAAAACTACGCGGCTTCACCAAAGATGCACTAGCTGCCCTGGACTCTTACTCTTGGCCGGGTAATGTGCGTGAGCTGCAAAACAGAGTTAAACGTGCCATTATTATGACCGATGGTAAACAGATATCAGCTGAAGATCTGGAACTGGACAAGGTTGCATCTGACAACATAAGCTTTAACTTGCGTGATATTCGTGAAGAAGTTGAACGGCAGACTATAGTGCGCGCGCTCTCTCATGCGAATGGTAAGATTGCCCCAGCAGCAAAACTGCTGTGCGTAAGTCGTCCGACGCTTTACGACTTGATGAAGAAATTAAATATTACTGTTTAACCCGAGTTTAGCTCAGGCTGTCCGCTGTTTTTATATTGAACTTGCTCTATAAATATTCAAAGTGGCCAGAGTCTAATGCCATGTATGGCAAACAGAATGGCTAATAAAATACAGATGACAGTCGTCATGAAATAAAATGGGTTTGCGCTGAATTTAAGGCGACTGACATGCATGTGTTTTAAACCGAGATAACCACCGACGGCGGTTAATAAAAAGGCACCTTCGGTAAAAATGAGCAAAGTTAATAAAGGCAGGGCAGTAATACCTTCTGCGTCTGTTTTACTGCCCATGGTAATAACCAGTAACAGGAACATCCCCAGTGCAAGTGCGAGGTAGGGGAAGTTGATTTTTTTAATTTTCATATTTTTCCGTCTTGGTAGTCAGCTACATTTTTTATCTATGGAGTAAATGAACCAACCCTTGGCAATCTCGTCTATAGATATTAATAGTTTAATTGATTATGCAGTCTTCTGCGCCATGGTGTTAGTCGCCAGGCAAGTCTGTCAGGCTAAAAGAAACATTTTACTACATCTTGAGTTCAAGCATGAATAAGTCAATATTAATCGTTAGATAAAAATAAGCAAAAAAATAAATGGAGGTGCAATGTCTCTTAAGAAAAAAAGCAAAAACCAGGCCGCCCTTGATTACCACCAGTTTCCCAGCCCTGGGAAATTACAGATTAGTGCGACCAAACCATTAGCCACACAAAATGATCTATCATTAGCGTACTCCCCTGGTGTTGCCTGTGCCTGCACTGAAATACATGATGACCCATCTACAGTGGCGAACTACACTATCCGTTCGAACCTGGTTGGTGTTATTACCAATGGTAGCGCGGTGCTTGGTCTGGGTAACATCGGCCCGCTAGCGGCTAAGCCGGTGATGGAAGGCAAGGCGGTTTTATTTAAGCGATTTGCAAATATTGATGTATTCGATCTTGAGATTGAACAGAGCGATGTTGACAAATTTGTTGATACCGTCGCTGCCCTGGAACCGACATTTGGTGGCATTAACCTTGAAGACATAAAAGCACCAGAGTGTTTTGAAATTGAACGGCGTTTACAGAAACGCATGAACATCCCCGTTTTTCATGATGACCAGCATGGCACTGCGATTATCGTCACAGCAACAATTCTTAGTGGTTTAAAAGTGGTCGGTAAAAATATTGAAGACATTAAGCTGGTGACTTCAGGTGCCGGTGCGGCGGCGTTGGCGTGTTTGAATCAATTGCTCAGCGCGGGTTTACCGCGTGAAAACATCATCGTCACGGATCTGGCAGGCGTGGTTTATCAGGGGCGACAGGAACACATGGACCAGTGGAAAGTGGCGTATGCGGTGGAGACAAAGCATAGAACGCTAAGCGAGGCTCTGATTAACAGCGATGTGTTTTTGGGGCTGTCGGCACCGAACGTGGTACAGCCAGAAATGTTGGCTGGTATGGCTGTCAACCCGTTGGTTTTAGCACTGGCTAACCCGATACCGGAAATATTGCCCGAACTGGTTAAACAAGTGCGGCCCGATGCCTTAATATGCACAGGACGCTCTGATTATCCTAATCAGGTCAATAATGTTTTATGTTTTCCCTTTATTTTTCGTGGTGCACTTGATGTAGGGGCAACCCGAATAAATGAAGAAATGAAACTTGCCTGTGTTAATGCCTTAACTGAACTGGTGCAGAAAGAAGTGTCGGATGATGTGTTGCAGGCATATGGTGGCACACCAGATAAATTTGGTGCCAATTATTTAATCCCCAAACCTTTTGATCCCAGACTGGTGGTTGAACTACCCATGGCCGTCGCGATGGCCGCTATGGCCACAGGTGTGGCGACCAGACCGATAAAAGACTTTACTGCCTACCGTAATAAATTACAGCATTTTGTAAATCGTTCTGGTTTTTTTATGCGACCAATTATGGAACGCGCTAAAGGCAGCAAAAAAAAGCTGGCCTATGCTGAAGGTGAAGAATTACGTGTTTTACAGGCAGCACAGCTGGTCGTTGACGACGATCTTGCGCATCCCGTTTTAATTGGCAATCGTGACATAATTACAGAGCATATCAACAGCCTGGGTCTGCGAATAAAAGAAGGTGTGGATGTTGATATTGTTGACCCCCAACATAACCCGAATGTTTCGAGCTACGCGGACTACTACCATGTGTTAATGGGCAGGAAAGGGGTGACACCGGGCGGTGCAAAACATATTGTGCGTAATCGAAATACCATACTGGCTGCGTTAATGGTTAAACAGGGTGGTGCCGATGCCATGATTGCTGGTGTCGCTGGCGGTTTCACCCGCAGTCTGGGTCACATTATTAATATTGTTGGCAAAGCCAACGGTATTAAGCAAGCATCAACCATTGTTGCCCATATTTTACCTACCCAGACCTTATTCATTTGTGATGCTCATGTCACTAAAAACCCCAGTGTTGAAGAACTGGTTGAAACCACATTGCTTGCCGCTGCAGAAATTCGTTCGTTTGGCATCGAGCCGCAAATTGCCTTTGTATCACATTCTAATTTTGGTGCTTCCGATGATGAGTCCGCAGTCAAAATGAGAAGCGCACTTGCGATTTTACATAGGCTTGAGCCTAATCTGGAGATTGATGGTGAAATGCATGCCGATGCGGCGTTATCCGTGACTTTGCGGAATCGTTTATACCCGCATTCAAGATTAAAAGGCGTGGCTAATCTTCTGGTGATGCCTAATGCAGACGCGGCTAATATTTCAATGACACTATTGAAAATGCTGGGCGGCGGCGTCACCATTGGGCCTATTTTAATGGGCATGGCAAAGTCGGCTCACATTGTGGCGCAGGCGATTACCGTACGTAATCTGGTGAACATGAGCGCGGTAGCGGTTGAACATGCGATGCGTTAGCACGGATTTATTTGCAAAAAAAAACAAAAGACGTCACGTCTGCGATAAACTTGCCTTTTTCACTACCTGTAAATAACGATGGCAGTCCAGTGGTATCCAGGGCACATGAATAAAGCCCGCCGTATTATAAAAGAATCCATGTCCGAGGTTGATCTGGTGATCGAAGTAATGGACGCGCGTCTGCCCTTTAGCAGCGAAAATCCGATGGTCGCTGAACTGCGCCAGCATCGACCGTGTATAAAGATTCTGAATAAAAGTGACCTAGCAGACCCAGTAGTGACTAAAATGTGGTTACAGCATTTTGATCAAGAGCAGGGGGTGAAAGCCCAGGCGTTATCGGTGCTGGAAAAAGTCAGAACAAAAAATCTGCCTGCCTTATGCCGTAAATTATTGCCGATGCGTGGTTCTGCGGTAAAACCTGTGCGTATTATGATTATGGGTATTCCTAATGTGGGTAAGTCAACATTAATCAATACTCTGGCTGGCAAAACACTGGCAAAGGTGGGTGATGAGCCAGCGGTGACCAAAGTGGTGTCGTCGGCACAGCAACGCATTATTCTTGAGGGAGGGATTGCTCTGTCGGATACGCCAGGCATTTTGTGGCCAAAAATTGAGAACGAAAATAGCAGCTATCGTCTGGCAATTACTGGTGCCATCAAAAACACCGCGATTGATTATGAAGATATTGCCCTGTTCGCTGCGGATTATTTAATTACGGCTTACCCAGAAAAAGTGCTTAATCGCTATAAGTTAAAACAAATTCCAGATACGGGCATTCGGCTGCTTGAAGACATTGGGCGCAAACGTGGCTGTTTACGTGCTGGCGGTAATATTGATTTACAGCGTGCTTCAGAAATCCTTATCCACGAAATTCGCAGTGGTGCTTTAGGCGCGTTGAGTTTTGAAACGCCGAAAATGATAGCGCAAGAGACGGTTGTCGCTGAGTTATAATCCAGAGAAAATAAACCCTATTAAATATCAATGCTTTGAGTCTTATTGTTAATGCAATTACGCGCCAGCTTGGTAATACATAGCAGCGGCAAGGTTACTGTACTGGTTTTTCTGTGTTAGTAACAGGCTGATCGTATGTTTTCTGATGTTGACTGCTACTCAGTGTAGTGATGGTATAGGTAAAGTTACCGTTAAATATCATATAATTATGCGGTGTTATTAATGTCATTTGTAACAATATTTTAGTCGCCAATGAAAAGCCAGGATGCTGTGTTTGCCCTCACCGTTACCAGTATGACTTAACAGCGCTACTTAACAGTTGGTGTCGCTATGGTAAATCGACATAATTTGTGCGAGTTCATCAATAACTTGCTGACTGTCTGCGTCACTTAACATCGCCAGCTCGGTGATGTTTTTGCCACTTTTGACATCTTCTAATAACTGCTTAACTTGGGTGCAGCCCTGGGCGCACAGCGCTTCTACTTTGTTGCTGACTTCTTCGCTGTGTCTGGATGGCATAAAGTTGACAGTTGATTGATTAGAAAGGCTTGTGCGGTTGGCTTAAGTATTGAGGGGAACGCATTTCAATAAGTCTGCTGCTAGTACGACGAAAAGCGAATTCTAGCATATTACCTCGGTATAGTCTTTCAGGGGGCGCATCGGCACTGGCAATGAGGGTGACATTCCTGTCATATAACTCATCAATGAGATAGATGAAACGGCGTGTTTTGTCGTCGCTGTATTCGTCCAGGATCGGAATATTAGTGACAATAATGGTGTGGAACCGTTGTGCCAGTTTGATATAGTCTTGGGCGGCTCTCGGCGCAGAGCAGATAACATCAAAGTCAAACCAGGCGATGTCTTCACTGCAACTGACGGTTTTAATGTCTCGGTTAAGAATATTGAGCGTTGTGTTCTCGCTAATGGCGGAGACGCTCCGTTCTCGCATTGTTTGCTTAATTTGTTGCTCGGTGCGGGCAGTTACTGGTGTGTAAAAAATATTGGCCTGTTGCAGCAGAAATGTTCGGTGATCAATGCCGGCATCAAGTTGAACGACATCGGTATAGGTTTTAATCAGTTCGATAGCGGGTAAAAAACGTTCACGTTGTAACCCATTTAAATATAAATCATCCGGCACGCGATTAGAGGTCGCAACCAAGCATACCTGCTGTTTAAATAGAGCATGCAGTAATTCGCTGAGGATCATTGCATCGGTGATATTAGTCACAATAAATTCATCAATGCACAGCAGCCGATATTGCTTTGATAAATCGCGGGCTATTTGTTGCAGTGGGTTTTTACGCCTGTTTTTTTGCTTGCTTAGTATGCCAAGCTGTTTATGAATATCGAGCATAAAGTGATGAAAGTGGACGCGATACTTCTCAGTCATGTCGAGATCTTGGTAAAACAAATCCATCAACCAGGTTTTACCTCGACCGACACCGCCCCAGAAATACAGACCCTGCACCGCGTGACGCTGACGCCTGTAAAAGGGTGAAAACTTTCTTATGGTTTGAAATAGCGTGTTGCTACTGTTTGATGTTAAAGCCAGGCTAAGTGCTTCCAGTTTTAGAACTGCCTGCTCCTGGGCTGAATCATGTACCATGTCAGACTGTTGTAATGCTTTTTTATATTGTTCAGTTAATGACATGTTTGTTGCTTAATTGTGAATATTAGCCAAATTATATAGAAAAACCGGTGTTTTCGTTGTCGCTATTGTTGGATTTTTGGTAGAATTTACGCCCGTGCAGATGCAGGCGAGAGAATTCATGAATCCACAGAATGTATATTCTGGCGCTGGTTCGGGTGTTGCCACTTTCTTCATTCTAAAATCATTGTTTCCAGCATTTCTACTTTCCAGCGAGCAGGGCTAAAATTTTCATGAGCAGATATATTTTTGTGACCGGTGGTGTGGTTTCTTCATTGGGTAAAGGCCTTGCGGCGGCGGCTGTGGGTGCGATTTTAGAAAGTCGTGGCCTGAAAGTGCAGATGATGAAGCTCGACCCTTATATTAATGTTGATCCGGGTACCATGAGTCCGTTCCAGCATGGTGAAGTTTTTGTGACAGAAGATGGCGCTGAGACGGATCTGGATTTAGGTCACTATGAACGTTTCGTCAGTACGCATACCAGCAAATCCAGCAATTTTACCACGGGCAAAGTTTATGAAAGCGTTATTCGCAAAGAACGCCGTGGCGAATACTTGGGTGCAACCGTGCAGGTTATTCCACATATAACTGACGAAATTAAATCACGCATTAAAGCGGGTGCGAATGATGCCGATATTGTGCTGGTCGAAATTGGTGGCACCGTTGGAGATATCGAGTCATTGCCGTTTTTGGAAGCAATCCGCCAGATGGGGGTTGAGCTAGGCAGGCAGCACACCATGTTTATGCACCTGACATTAGTGCCTTATATTGCCACCGCGGGTGAAGTTAAAACCAAACCCACGCAGCATTCAGTGAAAGAATTACGTTCCATTGGCATTCAACCTGACCTATTATTGTGCCGTTCAGTGAAACTGCTTACTGATGAACAACGCAGCAAGATTGCTTTGTTTACCAATGTACCAGCTAAAGCCGTTATCTCAGCCATTGATTTAGATAATATTTATAAAATTCCGCAATGGATGCACGACCATGGTGTCGACGACATTATTGTTGACCATATGCGCCTTGAGGTTGCTGATACCGATTTGTCTGACTGGAAAAAAGTCGTTGATGTAATGGCTAATCCCGAGCATGAAGTCACGATCGGCATGGTCGGTAAATATGTTGACCTGACTGAGTCCTATAAATCGCTAAATGAAGCATTGTCTCACGCCGGTGTGCATAATAATGCCCGTGTGCATATTCGCTATATTGACTCGGTGGTACTTGAAGCGGGCAATATGAAAACCTTGCAAGGGCTAGATGCTATTCTGGTTCCTGGTGGTTTTGGTGACCGAGGTATTGAAGGCAAAATAGCTGCCATTAAATATGCGCGTGAACATCAGATTCCTTATCTGGGAATCTGCCTGGGCATGCAGTTGGCAGTAATAGAATTCGCACGTAATGTTGCGGGTTTAATTGACGCACACAGCAGTGAATTTAATGCGGAGACCACCCACCCCGTTATTGCTTTAATTACTGAATGGCAGGATGAAAATGGTCGCATTGAAAAACGTGATGTGAATTCTGATATGGGTGGAACAATGCGTTTAGGGGGTAAAACCTGTTTATTGATGGAAAATACGCTGGCGCGTGTGGCTTATGGTAAATCGTCTATTGTCGAGCGTCACCGCCATCGTTATGAATTTAATAACCATTATTTGCAAGCATTAACCGGTGCGGGTTTGCAAATTGGTGGTAAGTCCAATGATGGTAATTTAATGGAAATGGTGGAGCTAGCACAGGAAGGGAAACACTCACACCCGTGGTTTCTGGGCTGTCAATTTCATCCTGAATTTACTTCAACACCAAGAAAAGGTCATCCATTATTCACCAGTTACATCAAGGCTGCGTTGGCACACCAGCTTACCGTCACAGAAGTAGCATAGCCATTGTGTGACTACGCTGTGCAAACGCACACCCTACAAAAGCAGAGTAGATTAAATGAAATTATGTGATTTTGAAGTTGGCTTGGATAAACCACTGTTTTTAATCGCGGGGCCTTGCGTTATCGAAAGTGAAAAAATGGCACTGGAAACCTCGGCAGAATTAAAAAAAATAACTGAAAGGTTGGGTATCCCTTTTATTTATAAATCATCATTTGATAAAGCTAACCGTTCATCAGGTACCAGTTTTCGCGGCCCGGGTATGGAAGAAGGCCTACGCATTTTGCAAAAAGTAAAAGATGAAATTGGTGTGCCGGTGTTAACTGATGTGCATGAAGACACACCCATGGATGAAGTGGCTGAGGTGGTTGATGTGTTACAGACCCCCGCGTTTTTATGTCGACAGACTAATTTTATTTTAAAAGTGGCGGCAACGGGAAAGCCAGTCAATATCAAGAAAGGTCAGTTTTTAGCGCCCGGTGACATGAAAAATGTGATTGATAAAGCACGCTCGACAGGGAACCAAAATATTATGGCCTGTGAACGAGGCGTTTCATTTGGTTATAACAACTTGGTTTCAGATATGCGTTCACTAGCCATCATGCGAGAAAGTAACTGCCCGGTGGTTTTTGATGGTACTCATTCAGTACAGTTGCCCGGTGGGCAGGGTACATCTTCAGGTGGGCAGCGTGAGCACATACCAGTGTTAGCGCGTGCAGCAGTAGCGGCTGGAATCTCAGGTTTATTCATGGAAACACACCCTGATCCAGCGAATGCATTGAGTGACGGTCCAAATGCATGGCCGTTACAAAAAATGGAATCACTGTTATCGGTTTTAATACACATTGACAGATTGGTGAAAAGTGACACCTTGCATGAACTGGACTTATAAAAGTCCCCGATAGGGGATCCGTAAATCCCACGCCTTTAGGCGGCTGGGGTTAAG
>CAZMLD010000055.1:0-7830 GCA_964566975.1 uncultured Thiotrichaceae bacterium
TCGGGAATAAAAGCGCAAGGCAAGTCATAAAAAAACAATTCTCTATTGTAAAACTTTATTAAAACAGAAACTTTATCTTATATTCGATGACAAGCCCGATCTTTTCGTACGTTTTCGTACATATTTCCCACGTTTACCTGCCTATCAAATTGAAATATATAGTTATTTTTTTAATGTAAAATGCACGAATATAAACGAACAAATGACTTGTACCCTTACTGCATGCTGACTATCTTATCCTCAGCAAACCAAGTTAAATAATAAAAAAATATCAGGGGAAATAATGTATAACATAAAAAAAACTACCGTAGGGATAATGAGCCTGTGCCTGCTTTCAGCGCCTGTTTTCGCCGCTAATCACAAAAAAAGTGGCGACAATAAAGCAAAAGTAAACCTTTCCATTAAAGCCATGACTATTATAGGTGCCGAAGACAATGGCTATGATCCCAACGATGGCAGCTCCTATGTAATGAAGCTCAAGTATAAATCCCCGTCATGGAATAATGTCAAACTGGGCGTTGGCATGTACACCAGTGGCGATATCTTTAATTTGACCGATTTTGGTACCGGCAACACCAAACGAGTTGCCAGAGGCATGTTTCTCAATGGTGATGGCTCAGAAGTATCCCAACTGGGTGAGCTCTACCTGAATTACAAGGCAGGGAATAATCGCTTTTATGGCGGTCGCATGATGTACAAAACCCCCTTAACCCGCAACACATACAGCACCATGCCCAACTTCTATACCGTATTTGGCGCTTCAACAAAAGCATTAGCTAATACCAAGTTTGGCATTTCTCAGATTACACAGATGTCGTTTGGTGCCCGCGCAATGACTGACTTTGGACTCATTGGTGAAGGCACAGGATCTGCTGGCGCAGCAACCAGACCGGCGAATATCGGCCAAGCAGAGTTTCATGACATTTATACTATCACCACAGGCAAGACTGATGAGGATACTAATGGAATAACCGTGCTGAGTGCGGAATATAATCCGACAAAAAAGATCAAACTGGCATTATGGAATTTTCATGTGGACGACATTGCCAACAATATTTACTTCCAGGCTGATGGCACGATCCCTCTCACTGGCAAAAAAGTAAAGCTTAGCGGGCAATTCCTGTCACAGTCAGATACTGGCGACCAACATGCAGGTGAACTTGACTTTAACATGCTAGGTTTAAAAGCCAGTATTGGTAACAAACAATGGGGCGCAGCCATCGCCTACAATACTAGCTCAGGCGATACCGCTATGCTAAATGCCTGGGGTGGCGACCCTGCTTTTACCAGTAGCATCTTTTCACGTAATGCCTATCGTGAAAACGTCGATGCCTATAAAATCAGCGCAAGATATAAACTGAGAAAAAACCTGACACTTAAAATGGGTTATGCCAATTATGGGCAGTCTGATACCAGCGCCCCTGCCCGAGCAGTAAGAGTGGGGACAACAGGCAGAGTCAATGCCATGACGGATGCCGAAGAGCTAGATATTGTACTGATATGGAAAGCACAGAAAAACCTGACGTTAAGACTAATGCACGCTAACCGCACCAGCGAATATGATGGAAGTGGCAATGGCAGAGATCTGACTATGGCGCATACTCGACTGATTGCGGTTTATAAATTTTAGGACGCAACAGCCTATAAGGCTAACCACAATTTAAGACCTACAAGTAAAGGCCGAATCAGCCACACGGGTGATTCGGCCTTTACTTGTAGGTCAATCACCAAAGTAACCTGTCAACCATTGAAACAAAAAATCAAAAGCTTCGTCTCCACAAGGTGCGAGGCTGGCCATGGTCTATTCCAACCTTCATGCCTTTATCGTTGTACGCTTGTAAAGATCAAAAATTTTTAGACGCTTTTTAAAGCGATTTTTCACTTTTGTTGATCGCTGATTCTAGGGGGCCTGTCCGACTTCACACCATACTAAAAGTATAAAAATAGCAAGATAGCACCCAGAAGTAACCTGTAGATAACAAATGGCGTCATGCCAATAGTGACCAAGAGCTTCAAAAAATAATGAATACACAAGTATGCGCTTATTGCAGAAACGATCACACCAATAACCAAGTCGCTAATATCATCAACGCTGGCTGTCTGCAAATGCTCTACTGCCCCAGCGCCACCAGCTAAAGCAATTACCGGAATCGACAGTAAAAATGAAAAACGCGCGGCTGCCGATGCGGTTAAACCCAGCATTAAACCAGCAGTAATAGTGATGCCCGAACGTGAGGTGCCAGGTATAAGTGCAATCGCCTGCGCGCATCCGATAATAGCAATATCCTTCCATGACAAACTATACTCATCACGTGTACGCTTACCAGACCAGTAGGAATACCCGAGCAATATGCCAAACACAATAGTGGTAATAGCAATCACCAGAATAGCCAATGGCGGGCGCAACGCACTAATAACATCACTAAAAAGCAATCCTGCTAAAGCGACTGGGATAGTCCCGATGAAAACCCCCCACGCCAGTTTGCTGTCTTCTGTGTGTTTGCCTCTCAACGAATCCAGCCAAGCAAAAAACATTGCACTGATTTCTTTTTTAAAATAAATAACAACCGCACTTAATGTACCAATATGTAATGCCACATCAAAAGCCAGACCCTGATCGGGCCAGTCGGTGAAATAAGGCACCAAAATTAAATGTGCAGAACTTGAAACAGGGAGGAACTCAGTCAACCCCTGCACCAAGGCTAAAACGATGACTTGTAATATATCCACTTAAAACTCATTATGCTAAATTAGTAGAAGTTTAAGGGATAACGTGGTGAAACTATACATCTACGCCATATTCAGTGGACTTTTATTGTGACCAAAGAATTACCCTTCCCGTCATTCCCGCATGTTTCCCCGATCAAAGCGTACGAGGACATGCTTAGCGGGAATCTATTGTCTGAAGAGTAGATTCCTGCTAAGCATGTCCTCGTACGCTTTGATCGGGGAAACATACAGGAATGACGGGGTAAGTAACGTTGGTATTTCTGGGTTACGATAAAAACCCACTCAATATTTTATAGACCCAAAAAAAGTATGAATCGCACCATGGATGGGCAGTGGTAGGATAATGCAGGAACAATTGCCGAGATTCGGCGGGTATTTTTCTTTTTTTGTGGACTGGAGCGATTTGAACGCAGCCTCGACGGGGTGAGCCACACGGACGTGGCGAATAATCAAGAGTTTGCACAGGATTCGTGTTTCTATGTAGGGGCTTGGATCAAATACCACTACACTACAACCTGTTTCTCAAATCCAGCATGGAAAAACCTGTTAGCGGTACATCATAATTTTTAGTTAGCGCCATCACTTTAAACCGCTCACCCATTTCAGATGGTAGCGTTAAGGTTTTAATTTGTTGAGATAATTTAATCTGCTGTTGCACGTCATCGGTTACCTGCGATGCATGTAACGCTGACAGTCCGTTTGCTAACAGGAACGCCGCCTGTGTGGTATAACCTGAAACTTCCAGCCCTGTATGAAGCGCACTATATGCCGCATCAGTAAAATTAACAAAAGCAGTAATATCCTGCAAACCCGGCCACCAAAAAATATTTTCGTGTGCCCGGTGCTGGTAATAACACATCAAGGTACCATTGACTCGTTCAGGGTGGTAATACTCTTTTTCATTATAGCCATAATCAATAAGCAGAATAAGCAGGTTTTTCACCCTGCTTTCTATCGCCGATAGCCAGCCAGCAATTGCCGGATTGTATTCTGAAATATAGTTCTCTGCAAACTGGATTTCGCTGCGCTGGCTAATTTCGGCAACTTTCTGCAAAACAGTTCTACTCGCAGGTTGATAGCGAGCAACCAGCATGGCGTTATCAAAGCCCACCATTAATGACTCAACCCTGCCTTCACCCGCCACCCTGAAATTTTCTACCGGCATCGCATCTAACACTTCATTGGCAACCACTACAGCATTCGTTATCGACTCTGGCAGTTGATCCAGCCATTGCACATAATCAAGAAGATGCTCGGCTTTTTCCCTGACGGTTTGTTTTTGCCTTTGTTTTAACTCCGCGCTGAGTTCAATAATAAAATATTTTTCTGGCAGGCAATTTAATTTTTCCAGTTGAAGCAACAGGTCGACCGCTAACGCACCGCTGCCTGCACCAAATTCAATCACATCGACTTTCTCACCATTCGACTGCTCAAGGTTATTCATCGCCTCCGCTATCTGGTTAGCCAGACACTGGCCAAACAGGGGTGAGACTTCCGGCGCAGTAATAAAATCACCCTGCTCACCAAATTTTTGCAAGCCGCCACTGTAATAACCTAGTGCTGGTTGATACAGTGCGATATTCATAAATTCGGCGAATGTTAACCAGCCTTTTTTTTCCTGACAGGCCGCCTGAAGACATTTTTCTAGCAACTGACTTTGTGCTTTAGCCTGTTCATCCGGTTCTGGCAGGGCTTTTATATTACTGTCTAACAATGGTTCAACCGCTTCTTGATTTATGAGAGTATAAGGACATTAACAACAGACTATAGACCTATGCTTAATTCTAACGCAAATAACAAACCCACAGAAAGCCCCGATGTAAAATGTGCGCTGGTAACAGGAGGCGCAAAACGCCTTGGCGCCGAAACCATACGTTTGCTGCACCAGGCAGAATACAGGGTAATAATACACTGCCGCTCATCTCGGCAAGCTGCCGATGAGCTGGCTAAAAAGCTGAATCAACAGCGCAGCGATTCTGCAAAAGTGATTCAGGGCGAGCTAAATGATGAAACCATTTATGGAACGCTTATCGAGCAGGCTTATCTATGCTGGCAGCGCCTGGATGTGTTAGTCAATAATGCATCTAGCTTTTACCCCACGCCCATCGGGCGCATTACGCCCAATGACTGGAACAATCTAATCAACAGTAATATGAAAGCCCCATTATTTCTTGCCCAGGCCGCCGCGCCCTACCTAGCAAAAACTTGTGGCAGCATTGTCAACATAATTGATATACATGGCCAACGCCCAATGAAGGAACACACCGTATACTGCGCGGCAAAAGCTGGGCTGGCTATGCTTACCCTGTCCCTTGCCAAAGAGCTGGGACCAGAGATTCGGGTCAATGGTGTCGCGCCAGGCGCCATATTATGGCCAGAAAATGATATGCCAGAACACACCAAAAACTTTATTTTAGAACGTACGACTTTAAAAAGGCCGGGGCAGCCCATAGATATAGCAAAGACCATCCTGTTTTTGGTCAGAGATGCGGATTATATTACAGGTCAGATTATTGCTGTTGATGGCGGGCGTAGTCTAAACATTTAGCCCCTCCCCGTTACCCAGCCTGTTACCCTGCACACTTAAGGAGACACATAATGAAAAATCACTTAGCAATAATAACCACTAGCGTCTTAGCTCTGGCACTCTTAAGCGCCTGCGCTGATAACTACACAGATATCGCAATAGCTGAAATACCAGCCGATATCATGACCAAAGTACAAACAACGTTGCCAGGAATCACATTAAGTGAGGCTAAAAAAAAGCTTGAAAACGGCATCATCATCTACGAGCTGGAAGGAACCTTAGTCAGCGGTAAAAAATACGAAATAGAAATCACTGGCTCTGGCGATATTATTGAAATCGAACTGGAAGAGTAATTTTTTAGCATCAGCGCATTATGCAAAACAAAAATAGACAAAATGATTTTATCTCACGCGCAGGCACCACCATGACTGTTATTGCGTGGATCGCATTTTTAGGCATTTTGTTTGCGAGTTTCAACCATTTAATTTTACAACGCGCCAACCCTAACCAGCACATTGTCACCAATATAGAGGGCACACAAAAAGAAATCGTTCTACAGCGTAATGTTTTTAACCATTATGTGACCAGCGGAACCATCAATGGGCAAAAGGTCACCTTTCTTCTAGACACAGGAGCCAGCGATATTGCGATACCTGAGTCAGTAGCCAACGACCTTGGTTTAAGCAAAGGACGAACCATTATGATTAAAACAGCGAATGGAAACACAAAAGCATACCGTACACGATTGGATAGCGCAGCCATTGGCGAGATAAAGCTTTACGATCTAAGCGCGACCATTTTACTTAATATAACTGGCGAGGAGGTTTTGTTAGGCATGAATTTTCTCAAACATTTTGAAATTATTCAAAAAGGAAAAACGCTGACTATTAGACAGTAACAGCAGTCAGCTGGTGCAGTGATAAGCAAACTCACGTGGTTTCAACGAGTAACGCCATTCACTAACAGCTAACCATCCTTGCCATCGACACGTGCGCTCAACAACATCGGGGCATACACATAAACAAAAATAGCAAATGCTATCATCCACAAAACCTGCGACAGACCGACCCAGTAAAAATATAAATTCATGCTAAACAGTGGGAATATCACACGTACGATGGTAGCAAGAAATAAGGCAACAAAACTCCAAAAAACAAGGCTTGGTGGCTTAAAAACATTGCGCCCAGTATGACCTAAAGAAACTCGCGACATCATTCCTATCGTCAGCAAACCAATGCCTCCTACGGCTAGTGCATGGTCGGACAGAGTGGGCAAAATAGCTAACGTAATAGATAGTGCTTTTAAGGCAAAACCCAGAATAATAAAAGCGTAAGCCATTACCAATATCCACACTAAAGGTTTAGACCAAATTTTATGCGTATACCAACCAGCCAGTCGCAATGTATGCAGCAAAGTTAACAATACGGCAAAAACAGCCGTCAAGCTGTTATATTCAGTAAATACATCCGTTACCCACAAGGCCAACAACAAAAATAAACTGGAATGATCAAGCCATGCACGATTAATCAGCTGTACCTCGCCATCAACCCCGTTTTGAATGAACATCGGCATGACTCGGCGCATCATCGCCAGCATCAAAGCGATAATCATGTAGATTGCAGAGCTCAATCCCCACTGCACCCCTTCCGCAAGAACACCCATAATGCCTAGGTAAAAAGCAATGTTACATAACATCAGCAAAAACAATTTGGCGATAATACCAATCTGTTTATATTGCTTTACTTTTAATACTGGCCGCAAACAGGCAATAGCCAAAAACAACATAAAAGCCACATCAATGACGGCGATGAGTTCAATCGGCAGCAGAGTACCCGTGAACGGCAATAATCGAGCCGCTAACCAGAGGCCAAACAATAACGCCAGTGCTTTACCACGCAATACTTCCTGACCCGTCCAGTTTTTAATGGCGGTTA
The DNA here is from genome assembly GCA_964566975.1 of uncultured Thiotrichaceae bacterium. Lineage (GTDB taxonomy): Bacteria > Pseudomonadota > Gammaproteobacteria > SZUA-229 > SZUA-229. Next base: position 7,192 of record CAZMLD010000055.1, read on the forward strand.
GTAAAAATCCCGCTATCACTGCCATGGTATAACCAAACAACATGCCATGAGCATGCCATAAATGCGCGGGCATTCCAGTGAAACTAAACGGGACAGAAAATTGATAGATTGCCATCCATATTGCCATTGAAAAAATAGCGTAAACACCTGCCGCGACAAAAAACGGGCGAAAGCCCAGTCGTAAAACGGGTATACCAAAATTTGCTGTTGACCCAGCACCGCTGCTTTTAATCTTTAACATAAAACCTACAATCCCCTATCAGTTCGTACTTTGAAACGTGCTACAGAAATTTATCCAGAATCAGCACTCCATTAGCCATAAAACGGTACACATATTGCTGGCTTTAGAACATGACTCAAGTCAAAAGCTAAAAAATAAGGGCAATCCGCGGGTGCATTGTCTTTAAGAGATGCCCTTTATTACTCTACAACTTTCTTATCTGCGTCATGGACAAAAACCAGACAAGCGACTAAAATTGATAGTTTGTTATTGCCAATATTAATATTAATAGAGCCTCCATGATAAATACTACCGATAACGACTCAACGAGTCACAATACGACAGATAACAGCACAAACACTATCAGCGACACGCTTGCCGTCAAGGTCGGCCTTGCCGAAATGCTTAAAGGCGGTGCT
>CAZMLD010000055.1:7930-9756 GCA_964566975.1 uncultured Thiotrichaceae bacterium
CAGCGACACGCTTGCCGTCAAGGTCGGCCTTGCCGAAATGCTTAAAGGCGGTGCTATTATGGATGTCACCAACGCTGATCAGGCTAAAATAGCCGAAGATGCCGGCGCCTGTGCGGTAATGGCACTGGAGCGCATTCCATCTGATATTCGACGTGACGGTGGTGTTGCCCGTATGTCTGACCCTGAAATGATTCAGCAAATCAAAGACACGGTTTCCATTCCTGTTATGGCAAAATGTCGCATTGGGCATTTTGCTGAAGCGCAAATACTGCAAGCTCTGGAGGTCGACTTCATTGACGAATCCGAAGTGCTGACGCCTGCCGATGATGTCAATCACATCTACAAACAAGACTTCGCCGTGCCTTTTGTTTGCGGTGCCACCAACCTTGGCGAGGCGCTACGTCGTATTGGCGAAGGCGCAGCCATGATGCGTACCAAAGGCGAAGCTGGCAGCGGCAACATTGTCGAAGCGGTACGCCACATGCGAGCCTTACAGGATGAAATGCAACGCCTCACAACGCTGGGCAAAGAACAGCTGATGAGTGTCGCCAAAGAGTTAGGCGCACCGTACGACCTGGTTTGTTATGTCGCTGAACATGGCAAGCTGCCTGTACCCAATTTTTCTGCTGGCGGCATCGCCACCCCAGCGGATGCCGCGCTGGTTCGCCAGTTAGGTGCAGAAGCCGTTTTTGTTGGTTCAGGCATTTTTAAATCCGAAGACCCAGCCGCTCGTGCAGCAGCCATTGTGAAAGCAACCACCCATTATGACGAGCCCGCCGTTTTACTGGAAGTCAGCCGTGGGCTACAACCAGCGATGAAAGGCTTAGCGATGTCCGAAATAGCCGAAGGAGAACGACTGGCTGTCAGAGGCTGGTAGCCACATATTTAAAGCTAGCAGAATTAGATGGTATGAATAATACGGTAGGCATTCTCGCCTTACAGGGTGCTTATCAAAAACATGTAGATACTCTAAATCGGCTGAGCGTTAAATCACAACTCGTACGCAAAGCGTCGGAGCTGGAAAGCTGCAGTGCATTGATACTACCTGGTGGCGAATCAACCACCATCAGTTTGCTGATACAGAAAAACAACCTGCACAAAGCGATCAAAGATTTTGCAAAAAATCATGGCATCATGGGCGTCTGCGCTGGCATGATTATGATGGCTAACGACGTTGATGATGAACGCGTCATCCCTTTAGGCTTAATGCCATTTAAGGCATTACGTAATTTTTACGGTCGCCAGGTTAACAGTTTTACTGCTGACATAAAACTCAGCTTTGATGACCACAGTTTCAACGCACCGTTCATTCGTGCGCCTAGCATTGACGGTTACCTGTCTACACCAACCGATGAGGTGTACAGCCTGAAAACTCCACGGCATCAGACCAGCGCACAACAGTACGATAAAAATTTGCCATCAGCCATTACCATATTAGCCACGCATAAGGAGGCAACGGTAATGATTGGCACAGGCAAACATGTTGCCTTATCTTTTCACCCTGAGTTAACCAGCGATACTCGCATACACAAATACTGGCTAAGTAAATTGTCACTGCCCGCAAGCAACAATTAGTCAGCCATACAAGAAAAACCGGCAAACTAGCTCTCCCTGTCGCCACTGACTTTGCCGCAAAAAGCGCGCTTGCAATGAACGTAACCATGCGTGGATAAACACACACAAATCAGACCACTTTAATAACGCCGTGATAATAAAAAAATGGCAGAATCATCAGAGCATTCGAAAGTTCATAGCAGTACTATGCTTCAGTAATAATTTCTACACTAGGCATTTTAGAAGACTCAGTCCTTCGCTCTGTTATACAT
>CAZMLD010000056.1:0-9644 GCA_964566975.1 uncultured Thiotrichaceae bacterium
CAGTTGAACCTACTGCGAGCGTCCAATGCACTGAACCTACAGGACTTTATCGGTCTCGCTACAATTCAACTGATTTTTTTAGGTTAAACGGAGATAAGTACCACTTAAACTTGATAGCTTCAGATTCACTACCGTCTTATTAGCGCTTTATCTGCGATTCCGCTAAGATTCGCTATCATTTTATTTATTGTCATATGCCCATGTTAAAGATACACAACAGTCAGACCAGAAAAAAAGAAATTTTCAAACCACTAACCCCTGGTAAAGTAAAAATGTACGTCTGTGGCATGACGGTTTATGACCTGTGTCACCTGGGACATGCGCGTGTGCTGGTGGTCTTTGACACCGTGGTTCGTTACCTTAGAGATAGTGGTTATGATGTGACTTATGTGCGCAATATTACCGATATTGATGACAAAATCATTAAACGTGCGAATGAAAATGGCGAAGATTTTTCTGTTTTAACCGAGCGCTTTATTCAGGCAATGCATCAAGATGCCGCGCAGCTAGGTGTGTTAGTACCCGATGAAGAGCCGCGGGCAACGGCATCCATGCCAGAGATTATTAGCATGATACAGACCTTGATCGATAAAGGTTATGCCTATACCGCGCAGGTAGATAACGATGCTGAAACGGATCACAGAAGTGTTCAGGGTGATGTTTATTATGATGTCAGTGCGTTTGAGGGTTACGGTAAATTGTCGGGTAAAAAACTCGATGATTTGCGTGCCGGAGAACGCGTAGCGGTAGATACACGAAAAGATGACCCGCTGGACTTTGTACTGTGGAAAGCGACTAAACTCGGTGAGCCCTCCTGGGACTCGCCCTGGGGTAAAGGTCGCCCGGGCTGGCATATTGAATGCTCAGCGATGTCAACCTGCTGTCTGGGTAATCACTTTGATATTCATGGTGGTGGCCAGGATCTACAGTTTCCGCACCATGAAAATGAAATAGCACAGTCAGAAGCCGCCACTGGGGAAACTTTCGTTAACCTGTGGATGCATAATGGCTTTGTTCGTATTAATGACGAAAAAATGTCTAAATCGTTAAACAACTTTTTTACTGTACGTGAAATTTTAAAGCTGTATAAAGGGGAAGAAATTCGTTATTTTGTGCTCGCCAGCCAGTATCGTAGCCCGTTAAATTACTCAGATCAGTTACTCGATAATGCACGTACCGCTTTATCGCGTTTATACAATGCCTTACGCGGCCTTGAAATAGCACAGAATATTGACGAGGGCGACCCCGCAATTGAAAAATTCAAGCAGGCGATGGACGATGACTTTAATACGCCAGAAGCACTAGCAGTATTGTTTGACCTCGCCAACCAGGTGAATCGCCTTCGGAGCGATGATGAAAGTGCAGCGGCTCAAAAAGCCGCAGTACTCAAAAAACTGGCGAATATATTAGGCCTGCTGGAAGCCGATGCCGAGCAGTTTTTACATGCTGGGGCAGGGAGTAATGACGATGATGCCCGTATTGAAGATTTAATTGAAGCCAGAAACAGCGCCAGAAAAAATAAAGACTGGGCAGCAGCAGACCAATTACGTGATGAGCTGGATGCTTTGGGTGTTGTACTGGAAGACAAGGACGGTAAGACGCTCTGGCGCAGATCGTAATGTATTGATACTAATTGCTGCATAAGTTTTCGCCACCTACTTTTGTGACACAGCGTAAATATATCCTTATAGGCTTGGCGCTAGCATTCATGCTATCGACAGTGACAAAAGTAGGTGGCGAAAACTTATGTAACGATTAATAAAACAGTCTTTCTTCAATTTTCTATAAAGGGCTTAGCTTAAATAAGCTGTATCGCCTGAGCGTAACAATGACTATGGCTAAAAAGGCAAACAGCCAGCTTATGCTTCCGGCATGAGCAGCAACCACGATGTTTGTTTCAACTGGGGTTATTATTGAAATGTTTTCATGAGGACTGTCATAGTAACTGTCTTCCAGCGGCAGCGCACTTAGCGACGCATCATCAAAAGGGCCATAGCTTAGCAACCAGTGGTTATCGTCGGCATCGTATAATTCAATACGCACATCATAATAACCCGGTAGAAAACCATCGCTGAGTTCGGTTTCGATGACTAAAGTGTCGGCTACACTATCGCCGAAAATAGGAAAGCTATCACTGCTGGCATAATGATCCCATGGCCCACCTTCAAAGCTCAGGTATAACCTAGCATAAATATAGGCGGAATGATAAATGGTGTCAGCATCAATGGTGATGCTGAAGCGATGAAAAAAACCGTTATCGTTATCATCACTAATCAGCCGTGTGGAGGCATTGTAAATGCTAACTCTCTGGTGGCTGCTATAGCCAATGTCCGTCGTCATATGTAAGGCTTTCATCGTTGATTCTATGCGAAAACCTTTTCTGCTCAAGGCGGGTAAAATATCTGCATCCACCTGTCTGAGCTGCGTATCTTTTGTGCTTTTGTCTGGTGCGCTACTTTTAATAAAGCTGATGGATTTGGAGCTGCGACTATTTTCTTCTGTGGTTGCCATTAACGGGGTTGATAAGACACCCAGCAGAACCCATAACACGGTCCATAAAATAATTTTGCTAATGTTTTCTGCGGTTAAGGTGAATGACATAAGGCTCTCCTGTTTGTTTAAAGCACAGGCTTATTTCAACATGAGGTAGCTGAACAAGGGCTGAACAAAAAATAAGTGCAACCTAAATCCTGCAAGTGATTGTGCATATAGCGCACAGAAGAATGAAGTAGAACGCTATTTGAATCTACGTGGCTGGTGTTGACGATAGTTTGAATTCAAGTGGTTTCCATTCTCGGACAAGCTCCTAGCGGTTTACAGCATGACAGTGATTTTCGCGCCGCCTGACTGACTTTGACTGATGGTTAATTTACCGTGATAGGCGCTTACGATATTTTGTACGATGGAAAGACCGATACCGTGACCCGCCGTGTTTAAATCGGCGCGTTTTCCACGTTTAAGCAGTTCCGTTACCTTATCGTGTGCGATGCCTGAGCCATCATCACTCACGCTAAATAATAGTTGAGTGCCTGTTTGATTGGCTTCGATTTCAATATGTTGACGTGCCCATTTGAATGCATTGTCTAGGATGTTACCAAGCAGCTCCATCAGGTCACCTTCATCACCGTTGAAGACTAGGTGGGCTTCAATATCGAGGCTGACTTTAATCTGTTTGTCATGATAAACCTTGTGTAAGGAATCCAGCAGGCGAAGGCAAAGTGCTTCAATAGGAATTATTTTTCCGCTACTGGCAGAACCTGCGGTGGCAGCACGTTGCAACTGGTATTCTACAATGGCGTTCATTCTGCTGATTTGCTCTAACTGAAGCGGGTGCTGCTTATTATTCAAGCTGGTTTGCAACACCGCAAGCGGTGTTTTTAAACTGTGTGCCAGATCGCCGAGGGCGTTGCGGTAACGGCTTTTTTGTTCACGTTCCTGCTGCAATAAAACATTAATGTTGCTGGTGAGTCTTTCGATTTCTTGCGGATAGTGTTGCTGAATTTGTTGCTGTTTACCCGTTTCGATACGATTAAGTTCAACCCCCACTTTTCGTAGCGGTGACAGACCCCACCGTAGAATGACAGCTTGGCTGAAAAGTAATAATGCCGCCATAGTGATAAGCCAGCCCCATAAAGTCTGGCGGAATTGGCTAATCTTTTTATTAAATGAATACAGGTCGGTGGCGATAGAAAAAGTTAGTTCGATGCTGCTGTTGCCACTTGCCCAGTCCACGCCATAAGAAAAAATATAAAACTCAACATCGCTCTCACTAATTTTTTTGAACTGTTTTTCACCGCTGTTTAAGGCCGTTACCTGTGGTGGGTTTGCACCTAAGACAGAGGATGACTGCCATAATGTTTGCCCCATTTTATTGATAACAGAGGCATAGATGCCAGAGCTGGGCAGGCCAAGCAGGGCGTGGAGTTCATTTGATGGCATGCTTAATGTGTTGTTTTCAACTTCAGCTACCGCCATTAAGGCATATAACTGGCTGGTGAAGGTGTCGTGCAGTGCCGTTTCGCTGCTTTTGATGAAGGCGCGTTCCAGTGCCAGTGCAGTTAAGCTGATAAAAATCGCCAGCACCAGTGTTGCAAGAAGAACAATTCGACGGTTAAGTGACACTTGATTGCTCTGTCATTTATTATTGCCAGTCGTTTTAGTACCACAAAGGGTAAAACGATAGCCACGGTTACGTAGCGTTTCGATGGGTTTGAGGTTGCCATGTGGGTCGAGTTTTTTTCGTATGCGGCCAATTAACACTTCAATCACGTTGCTGTCTCGGTCATCGTCATGCGGGTAAAGATAATCGGCGAGGCGAGATTTGGATACAGCTTCACTGGCGTGGCGCATCAGGTATTCAAGCAAACGATACTCAAAGGCAGTTATATCAACCAGCTCGTTATTTAACAGCAGCTGCTGTGTGCTCAGGTTAAGGGTAATGCAGCCGCACTGGTGTTTTTTTGTGGCACTGCCAGTGGCGCGGCGAAGTAGGGCGTTGATACGCGCCAGTAATTCCTCCATATGAAACGGTTTGACTAGGTAGTCATCTGCGCCAGCTTCCAGCCCTTCGACTTTTTCTTGCCAGCGACTGCGTGCAGTTAAAATCAGAATGGGCAGGGTACTGCCGTCTTCGCGTAATTTTTTAATGATCTCGATACCACTAAGGCCCGGCAGGCCGATGTCGATGATGGCGGCATCAAGTGGGTACTCAGTGGCAAAAAAATAACCTTCGTGGCCATCGCTACTGCTATCAACAATATGGTTGTCAGCTTCAAGGCCTGCTTTGATTTGTGTTTGTAAGGCTAGCTCATCCTCAATGACTAAGATACGCATGACTATGGCTGTTGATTGTTGCCATGTCGGATTTTTCCACTGTTGACATCAATAGCAATAATCCGCACCTTGCCCTCGTCATTAATGATTTTTACCCGGTAAACATTGGCTTTTTTCTTAACAGCAAGTACCCGTCCCGGGTGCTGTTGGGTCGCAATATTCGCGGCTTCCTGTTTGCTGATGCCTGCTGGGGAGGCAAACACAGGCGTGCTTTGCAATAACATTAAAATGCAAAAGACAGAGAAGACAATTTTTTTCATAAGACTAGCCGCCATTGTTTGAGCATTGAAGCTTACACCGAAGCGCGTGGCTGAGCCATATTGTTGTTACGTAATGCGCTAATCACAGGTGCATTACGTAACAGTCGTCTATTAGTCTCGCAAAATAATAGCAAAGTTATTTGTGTGCAGACCAATAATAAATTGCAGATGACTCAGGCCGTGGTGGTGTCTGTGACTACTGTAATGATGGTTATTCACAATGTGGCGAATATGCGGCTGTCTGCTGTGATGGCGATGTGACCGATGGAGGTTGTGATGACTGTGCCTTCGATGCGAGTGATGTTTTGCATGATGCCGATGATGGCTTTTATGTCTTTTACCCTGAGATTTGTGATGCTGCTTGTGACGGTGTTTGTGTGCCTGGTGGGCATCATTAAAAGAACCGTGAGAATAGTGACTTTTAGAATGACTGTCGCTGTCATCACCGGCTATGGTTATCGTTGGTGAGAGAACCAGAGCTGCCGCTAACAGCGTTAACAAAGGCAAATGTTTACATATTTTGTTGATCATTATTGCTCTCCAGTGTTTTTTCACAAAACGGTGTCAGGACGGTAAGAAACCTGATGGCTGTAATTTAACGTTAACTGGATGAATGAAAGCTGAACGAAGGCGTGATAATGCTTTTGCCGGTCAGAATCTTGTCGGTAAAACTGGGCGATGTTGTAGTCAATGGTATTTTGTTGGGGTTCAACAAATATTTACCCCAACAACCATGCGCGAGGTGTAGATTAAGAAGCTTTACGTTTTCGTTGTTCTGGGTTCTGAGTGCTCAGGTAATCTTCATAAGTACCACGGAAATCAACCAGCCCTTTGGGGGTTATTTCAATAATTCGGGTGGCGAGAGAAGACACGAACTCACGGTCGTGACTGACGAAAAACAAGGTGCCAGGGAAGTTTTCCAGTGCCAGGTTAAGCGCTTCAATGGATTCCATGTCGAGGTGATTGGTGGGTTCATCCATTAACAAAATGTTGTTACGTTCTAACATCAATTTGCCGAACAGCATACGCCCTTGCTCGCCACCAGAGATGACGCTGACTTTTTTGTTGATGTCATCGGAGGAAAATAACAAACGTCCTAAGGTACCGCGTATTGATTGTTCGTCGTCGTTTTCCTGACCCCAGTAACTCATCCAGTCATACAGGCTTTTGTCTTTCTCAAAGTCGGCGGCGTGATCTTGTGCGTAATAACCTAACTGACTATTTTCAGACCATTTTACGTTTCCTGCCGAAGCCTCTAAATTGCCGTATAAACACCGTAACAGGGTGGTTTTACCGATACCATTAGGGCCAATAATGGCAACACGTTCGCCCACTTCTACCATCAGGTCGAGATTGGCAAACAGGTAGTTATCATCAAAACTTTTTGCCAGACCTTCGGCTTCCAGCGCTAGCCGATGTAATTTTTTATCTTCTTCGAAATAGATGTACGGGGTTTTACGGCTAGAAGGTTTCACTTCTGCCAACTGAATTTTATCAATCTGTTTTGCGCGAGAAGTTGCCTGTTTGGATTTTGAAGCATTGGCAGAAAAGCGGCTGACAAAGGCTTTGAGTTCTGCAATCTGTGCTTTTTTCTTGGCATTTTCTGACTGTAGACGCTCTGTTACCTGGGTAGAAGCAATCATGTATTCGTCATAAGAGCCAGGGTAAATACGAATCTCGCCATAATCTAAATCGGCCATGTGGGTGCAAACACTGTTTAAGAAGTGACGATCATGCGAGATGATAACCATGGTGCATTTGCGTTCGTTTAGTATGTCTTCTAACCAGCGAATGGTATTGATGTCCAGATTATTGGTGGGCTCGTCGAGTAACATAATGTCAGGTTCTGAAAATAAAGCCTGCGCCAGTAACACGCGTAATTTCCAGCCGGGCGCTACATTGCTCATCGGGCCGTAGTGTTGTTCAGACGGTATATCAAGACCCAGTAATAACTCACCGGCACGTGCTTCGGCAGAATAGCCATCCATTTCGGCAAATTCAGCCTCCAGATCACCTGCGCGAATGCCATCAGCTTCAGTCATTTCTGGGTTAGCATAAATCGCATCTTTTTCTGACTTGATTGCCCATAGTTCTTCGTGACCCATGATGACCGTATCGATGACACTAAACGCTTCGTAGGCAAACTGATCCTGTTTCAATTTTCCGATACGTTCATTCGGGTCTTTTGATACATTACCAGCGGTGGCTTCCAGGTCGTTACCTAGGATTTTCATGAAGGTTGACTTACCACAGCCATTAGCGCCGATTAAACCGTAACGATTGCCATCGCCGAATTTAACCGAGACGTTTTCAAAGAGTGGCTTTGCGCCAAATTGCATAGTGATGTTTGCGGTTGCTAGCATGGTGTTGTTCCTGATATATCGTTGTAATGTTGTCGCTTCACAATAACTCGTGGTATTAATCGTTGCATAAGGCAGACTTTCATTGCGCTGTGGTAAAAAGCCTTTTTCGATGCTCAGTCCATAACCAATAAAGTTTCGAGATAATTATTTCAACTTATTGAAATTATTGTTATTTATTTAACGTCTTAATGTGATGTCTAGCATCAGAGTTTGATGCTAGCTCTGTTTTTCTAAGCCGCGTCTCGCCTGCGACTATGCTTGTTACTGCTGTTTGATCGTTTAGCCCAGGGAGAACTGTTACCTGTATTACTGCCTGAGCGGTTGCCGTTTGCTGGTTCTGCGGTTTTTCTTCTGGCATTTTTCCCTGCTCTGGGTGCTTTCTTTTTGGCTGGATGTGTTGAATTTCTGTTGGACGATCTTTGCTGTTGACCTCGACTATTGCCTCTGCCGTTTGTCAACGGTTGTGCTTTGATGGACGGGTCAGGCTCATAGCCTTCAATGATTTCTGTCGGAATGTCACGTTTTATTAATTTTTCAATGTCGTTAAGTAGTTTGTGTTCATCGACACAAACCAGTGACATGGCTTCTCCTTCGTTCCCCGCGCGACCGGTGCGACCAATGCGATGAACATAATCTTCGGCAACATTGGGCAGTTCAAAATTCACCACATGGGGCAACTGATTAATATCAATGCCGCGTGCGGCAATATCGGTGGCAACCAGCACACGAACAGTACCCGCTTTAAAATCGGCTAATGCTCGTGTGCGTGCCCCCTGACTTTTATTGCCATGAATGGCGGCAGCCGTAATGCCGTCTTTATTTAGTTGCTCAGCTAGGCGGTTGGCACCGTGTTTGGTGCGATTGAAAACCAGCACCTGTTGCCAGTTATTGGAGCCAATCAGGAATGAGAGCAATTCACGTTTACGGGTTTTATCAACAGGGTGGATAACCTGGGTGACAGTATCCGTTGCTGCATTTTGTCTGGCGACTTCAATAAGTGCGGGTGATTTGAGTAGGCTGTTTGCCAGTTTTTTTATTTCATTAGAAAAAGTGGCTGAAAATAACAGGGTTTGTTTGTTTTTGGGAACCAGAGCCAGTACTTTTTTAATGTCATGAATAAAACCCATGTCTAACATGCGATCCGCTTCATCGAGCACCAGAATATCAATATGCGAAAGGTCAACTGAGCGTTGGTTAACGTGATCCAGCAGTCGACCGGGCGTGGCGACCAGTACGTCAACACCTTTAATCAGTTTCATTTTTTGTGGGTTAATGCTTACGCCGCCAAAAACCACGGTAGAACGTAATGGTAAATAACGGCCATAGTCACGAACACTTTCCGCAACTTGTGCTGCCAGCTCGCGTGTAGGGGTTAATACTAATGCGCGTAATGGTCGACGACCGCTATGTGGTTTACCTGTCTCTATGAGACGTTGTAATAAAGGCAGGGTAAATCCAGCCGTTTTACCAGTGCCGGTTTGCGCGCCACCCATTAGGTCACGACCTTCAAGAATAACAGGAATGGCCTGTTTCTGTATTGGCGTAGGGCTGTTATAACCTTTTTCAGATACAGCACGGTGTAGTTCGGCCAAAAGGCCAAGAGATTCAAATGACATCTGTAATTTTCTCTATCAGGATTGACGCCATCCAAAGCATTGTTTGGATCGGTCCAGGCGGAAATGTAATATGTTTTGGGTAAAGCCCTGAGGGTTACCGCAATAACAGCAGGTGCAGACCGAGTACACCAAAAATGAGCGCGTACTATACCAGATATGCTCCTGGGTTTATAGTGCATTGCACAATATACCGATTGTTTGTTAATGGTAACCGGTAAGCCGTACATCATGCAGGGATATCATTGATCTTGTAATGATCGATAAATGCACTGTAATATTTTTTTACAATGCTGCTTTACTACTAGAAAATAATTCTATCTTATTGTTTTTAATGTGTAATTTTCTGTTGTATCACTAAATGTTAAGTGCACCAACTAGTCTGGAGCGTCAATAATTTTTACAATAATAGAAAGACAGGCGTTGTGATTGTTTCTAATGGCATGTTTTATATAGAAAATATACTGTTGGTGTTGTTTTTGCATTGTTAATTGTGAGGCTTTAATGGGGAAGTTATTTAGTCTAGGAGTCTGTCGGATTTAGTTGATCGTAGCGAGAGAAAGCCATTTTTAGGG
>CAZMLD010000057.1:0-9553 GCA_964566975.1 uncultured Thiotrichaceae bacterium
TAGTGAAGAATTGTGTATTGAAAATGATGCCATTATCGTTTGTGCAGGTGGCATTTTGCCAACTGGATTTTTAAAGAGCATCGGTGTTAGCGTAGAAACAAAGTTTGGCACGGCATAACTCAGGTAGCTTATGAAGCCGTTTTCAATAATAGTTGTATTAAGTTTTTTGCTGGTCTCTGGCGCACTGGCTGAGACCCCCAGCGCGAAACTGGCCGAAGCTAACATGGCTATTCGCATGCAGAATTTTAGTGCCGCCGTAAGTATTCTTGGCGCACTCGCCAGTGAAGGGGATAAACAGGCACAATATAAACTGGCTGTGATGTATAGCAAAGGTCAGGGAATTTCGGAAGACCCAAAAAAAGCAGCACACTGGATGTTGCAGGCCGCCACACAGGGGTATAAGCGAGCGCAGTATTCAATGGCGGTGTTTTATGAAGCAGGCGCAGGTGTAGAAACAAATAAGGCAAAGGCCATTTCCTGGTACAACGCGGCAATAAAGCAGGGGCATAAAAAAGCGCAGCAGCGGTTAAATATGCTTCAATCTGGTGCGACAGAAACAGCCAGCATCACACAAAATATCAGTCCACCAGCGTTATTATCCATTGCTGTCAGCAGCGGTAATATCAAAAAAGCTGAACATCTGCTGAATACGGGAGTGAGCGCAAAGACTCGTGACAAATACCAGCGCCCAGTGCTGCTGGAAGCGGTAATGCAAAAACACGAAGCCATGGTTAAGTTGCTGATCAAACAGGGCGCGGATGTTAATGCTGCAGACAAATATCAGGATCGCCCTCTACTGGTCGCTGCCGCTTTAGGTGAAAGCCGGTTGGTGAATCACTTGATTGCAGCAGGTGCAACGCCTAGCGAAAAAGATGCCAATGGTAACACCGCACTGATGCTGGCAGCGGCAAAAGGACATGCTACCACCGTCAGTATTTTGTTAGCAAATAAACCACCACTGCACAGTAAAAACCGCAACGGCGATACAGCCATTGTACTGGCAGCAAAGGGTAAGCATGTATTAATTGTGCAGTTGTTGAAACAGCAAGGTGTGATGCTGCCAGTAAAGAAAAAAACGGGCTTCAGCGTTAAGCAAAAAATAGCGGTTATTAACCGTAGCGCAGAAGGTGTGTACAAAAACTGGCAACCATTAATGATTGCCGTGTGGCGAGGGAAGAAAGAGGTCACGGCGATGTTACTGGAAAACGGCGCGAACCCTAATCAGCTAGATGATGAAGGCCACACCCCGTTAACACGTGCTGCCTTGCAGGGATACGATGACATAAGCCGTCAGCTTATCCATTTTGGTGGCGATGTTAACCATGCTGGCGAGAGTGGGAAAACGCCGCTGATGTGGGCTGCAGAACAGGGCAAAGAGCAACTAGTAGAAACACTGCTAGCGGCCGGTGCTAGGGTTCAGGCGGTAGCTAAAAATAATCGCCAAGTTTTGTTTTTTGCGATTAAAAATCAACATGAAAACATCGTCATACAGTTACTTGATAATGCAGCGCGGCCAGATAACACTGTGTTAGCAGGTAAAAATGACATTATGTTAGCGATCACAGCAATGTCATTAGCAACCATCAAACGACTGCTTGATGCCGGAGCAGATGCGACGGTGCAGGACGACTCTGGGCGTGATGCGTTATGGCATGCTATTGGTTCAAGCGAGGCTGCAGTCGTTGACTATCTGATTAAAAACCATGCCAGTTTAAACAGTAAAAATAAACAGGGTTTTACCCTGTTACATCAGGCTGCGGCGATGAATCGACCCGTCGTCGCACTATCACTGATTGAAAAAGGTTTGGCTGTGGATGTTAGAGATGAACATCAGAACACACCATTACTGGTGGCCGCGAGCAATGGGCAGACCGATACGGTCAGGCTGTTCATTACCAAAGGTGCGGATGTAAACAGCAAAAATGATGTTGGCAGTACTGCGTTGATGCTTGCCGTCCTGTCTGGAAAAATTGAATCAGTCAGGTTGTTGCTGGCTGCTGACGCTAATATTAATAGTAGAAATAATAAACGCGAACAGGCGCTGAATCTTGCAGAGGTGGGGAAAAATAAAGAGATAGCAGCGTTATTACAAAAACACAAAGATGAAAAGAAGTTGTTTGGTGTTTTTTAAAGCAGAGTCGACTTAATTCATCCTAGTTGCTAACTGTCGTAGCGCGACATGCAAGATTAAACGGCAGTGGCGGTTTTTTTCCTTTGCCTGAAACAGCAACCTGGTGCTATGGCGTGCTAATTCAGCTGACATCACTCAGGCTAATGTTAGCAATGGCCTGTTTATGCCGACCGGAGTTCAGGCGATTGCAAAGATACTAGTCAGTCTTTTTTTCTGCTTCGTTAGTCTGTTTTTTAGACAGTTTAAATCGAATAGCAACGCCAATAAGGGTGAAGGCGGACAGCAGTATTAATGGTCCGAAGGTTGATATATCTAATAGATCTTCAAACGATGCGGCTGTCGTTGCGTTATAAATCACATTTGAATACACGTAAGACTTGATGGCGATGCCTAAAATTGCAGCAGCGATAAAGTGGCTTAGTTTAACGTTTAAAATCCCTGCACTGTAATTGACCAAGGCATGCGGAAAACCAGGAAATACACGTAAGGCAAATAAAGTAAAAAAATTATCCTGTTGTTGCAGTAGTTTGTAGGTGCGCGATTTTTCGATTTTTTCTACCCAGTCATCGGCAAGACGCTGTGAAAAAAAGTAGGCAGATATGCCGCCGAGAGTGCTACCCGCCACCAGAATAAAGGTGGCGGTTACTGGTGGGTAAAGTGGAGCGACAACCCAGAGAAACAGTGAGCCAGCCAGTGCGAAAGTGAACATAACCGCAGGTAGAAGAATTAACACAAGAATCAGCCACCAGTGGTCGGCATATACTCTTGCCACACTAAGCATATTCTGCACATCAAGCACATCTGATGTTTTCAGCCAAATGCCGAAGGCGATCAGCAAGATTATAATCAGCAGTTTTTTATAATAACGTTGTACCATGTTTTTTTATTAGTGGGGTTGTTAATAAACGGGGATGGAGCCTGTGATTAAGTGAAAAATAATTTTTTATAGCTCGCTATTGCGAGCCGAAGTCTGGCACGCCTGTTTGCTAGCACTTATCTTGTTGGGGTCAACGAATTCGGCATCTAGCTGTTTATAAAAGAGATGTAGCAAGCAAAATTGATATTTTAAAGCGGATGTCACCTGAAGCAGTAAGTCATGCGAGTGAATAGGATAAGGTGTGCTCTCTGAGTCACTTTTTATTGCGTGCTTGGATTTATTGTTTTACTGCAGACCCAGCCTGCTAATTCCAGTTTTTCAACCAGTCCTTTCGCTTTTCTTTCACAATATGTCTCATCGTGTTGTGCGCTCCATAGCACCTGCGGCTCGATAAAGCCTTCATCTGCTTTTCTGTATACCACAGAACAGGGTAGTGGCGCTGTGGCGGGGGATTCAATGTTTATTTCACGTACTTTGTTTGCACTGCTGCAGCTCCAGGCCGCAGCATACACGTTAACGGGTACAGAAAGTAAGACAACGAGGAGAGCCTTATACACTTGATTTGACCGATGCATGCTATTTTTCTCTTTTAAGAATGATGTTAACAGGATTTAACGCTCAGTGTACGGTTAGAGACAAAATCCCAAATCCCTACATAGAAACACGAATCCTGCACAAGCTCTTGACTCCACAAAAAAAGAAAAAATAGCCGCCGAAGCTATGGCTGCGACTAATATTTTTTCTTTCCCTGTGAAAAAAATATCTTGCACATTATTCATGTTTCTATGTAGGGGTTTGGGAAAGTGACTTAAACCGTATTAGCCACAGCTATCATGCACCAAGCAGGCATAAATTTAAAGAGGTTGTGGGCTAAATGATAAGATCAAAATCTTTGTTTGCCAAATCTACGCCATTGATAATAAGCGTGAGCTGATGTTTTCCAGTATAATATTTTCGCGTTGATATGGCTTTAAAGGAGAAGTTTTTTGTTACCCGTTTCTCATTTTTAGTCTCATTTGATTCGGAAATTTTAAAGACTTTTCGGCTCAAATGGCCGCTGGCTTTAACAAAGTGAATGGCAAATTCGATGCGGCATCGGCCAATGCCAGCCTGGTTCATGCCGCCATCGCTGCTGTCGATGTGGTCTGATCTTGCTGTTACTCTTTTTAGCAAAAAAGAAAACGCTAGGCTGTTACCTAAAGTGACTTCAGATTGCACTTTAAACTCACTGATGGTTATATTTTCTGGTGTGGCAAAGCCAAAGAGTACCATGGTGTTTGCATCTCCCTGTTTCAATAAGCTGCGGCATGCGTGTTTGAGCAGCCTGTCCGTATTGTCATTTTCCCCCTGCCATTTGTGTGCCCAGTTAAGTACCACATCTGGATTGTCTTTCGAAATATCATTTAGGTTATTGGCCACACTGCGACGCACGTACTCGCTATCATCAAGCATCAGGCTTGCTAAAACTGTTAAAACAGGTTGTGGGTTTTTTTTGAACGCAGGTAATGATATCGCCCACGGCAGGCGTGGACGACAGCCTTCTGAGGCGAGGCGGCGAACATGATGGTTATCTGAGTGTGCCCATTGCTGCATTTGTTTCATCATACGAATTTCATCCTGCAAGATGAAAGCACGCACTGCAAACTCTGAGCTGGCGTGCTTTGTAAAGTGTTGCAGCGCGAACATGGATGTTTCATAATCATCCATGCCATAACATTCTACAAAGTCCTGGAAATACATGTGCTCAAAACCGTTAAATTTTTCGGACACCGGTTTGAGGATGGTGATGGCTTTTTTATAATTGGCGGGTAAGTGCTGATGCAGGCACTCTGCGATATGACGCATGCGCTGTTTTAATTTTTTTTGCGGCCACTCTTTATTGAATACTGCCTGTTCAAACGCTGGCTGAGAAAAGCCGGTGTCATATTTAGAAATCTCGCCGCCCAAATTCGCAATTAAAGATCGGTTATAAAGGTTTTTTAGTGGCTCTGGCATGGATGATCAGTTAAATATTAACAAGTCTTGAGGTGGATGCGTGTTATTGCGAGGTCAAAAATAACACAGGTGGTGTGCTGAGTCTCGATTGTTGTGTTATGGTGGTGCTTTTAGCGTGTAATACTGTAGTATTTTTTGTGGAAATTGCTGTGATGAAGGGAGTCGATTTTGTTCTGTGTTTTTTTAAGGTTGCTGTGGTCAGCGACGTAAATTAGGAAAAATGAGATGACTTTTATAAAAATAATAATTTTTGCCATAACAGTAGCTATTCTTGTTGCTTTCCTAACCTTGTTTAAAAACAATGCAAACCTGCTTGATGAGCCAGGTCTGAAAAAAAGGTTGCAAATTTTCTTAACCACCAACACCGCAGCAACGGCAAGTGATCATGAGCTTAAGGAGCTACGCACCCCAGTATTTGACATGACTGCTGTGGAGTTGTATAGAGATGTCTTGTCAGCAGCGATAGACTTAGGTTGGGTGGTTTTTGCTCAGGACGGTGAAAAAAAGCACACTAATTTTGTTGTGTATTCCCCCGTTTTTTTATTCAAAGATAAAATTTATGTTCAGGTAAAGAGTATAAGTGAAACACAGTCATCATTATATATACACGCAAAATCAGCTAAGGGACATGCAGATTTTGCTTCAAATTCAGGGCATATACAGGCGTTAATCAAGAAGCTAAATATTTGAATTTTTAGTTTATCTCAGCTTGTGTTAGTTTGCATCCAGTGCCTGAGCGTTTGGCGGTATTGAAGCATCAGTCAGCATTTCTGGCTTAATGATTTTTAATATGTCGCGCCACGAAACCACACCAATGGGTCTGCCTGCATCGTTAATCACTGGGATGCAGGAAATCTTATTTTTATTAAAAAGTTTAACCGCATCATAAACACTGTCACTGGCTTTTAAAGTCAGTGGTTTTCTTTCCATTATTTGATGCGCTCTTTTTTTTAGTAGAGCCGCATCTGAGTTTGTTTCAGAAATAGTACCAATGTAAGGACTGAGTGATTTGTAGAGATCGGTTTTTGAAATAAGCCCAAACAGCTTGCCTGATTCAAGGATAAGAATGTGATGAAAGGGAACATTATCAAATATTTCTTTTATTGTTTCGAGTGAATCATCCATTTCAACCGTGACAATAACTTTGCTCATTATGGTTTCTATGTTCATGGTTTAATAGCGCCTCAAGTCTGCTACTTTTCACCCAGTCTTCTGTTTATATATAGCACAAGTTTTTGTTTCACGAATGATCGCCTGTAAACTGATGTGCAGAATTTGACCAGTCTACTTTTTTACAGCGACGGTGAGCGGATGACCATCATTTTTTCTATTTGCATGTCTTTGAATGTATGCACGATGCCGCCAGTGCCGTGACCCGAGTGCTTTAAACCCGCGAATGGCATCCAGTCAACACGAAACGCTGTATGCTCGTTGATCATAATGGCTGACGCATTAAGCTGTTTGAAAGCGTACATGCAGGTGTTGATGTTGGTTGAAAAAACTGCTGCCTGGAAGGCGACATCTAAACGGTTTGCCCGAGTAATGGCATCATCAATATCATCGTACTCATAGATGCAAATCACTGGACCAAAGATCTCGTTCTGTGAGATGAGCGCATCTTCTGGCGGGTTAAACAGGACGGTAGCAGGGTAACAGCTGGCTGATATTTTTTTGCCACCCGAGATCAGTGCTGCGCCTTTGTTAACGGCATCGTGTACCCAGTCATCAATGCGTTCTGTTTCGCTGTGGCGAATAAGCGGGCCTATTTCGGTATCAGCAAGAGTGGGGTCACCAACTTTCATTTTGTTGCCGGCCGCCGCTATGTCTTCAGCAAGTTGTCTGGCGATGGACTTTTCTGCATACACGCGCTGCACGGATACACAGACCTGCCCCGCATGATAAAAACCCGCTTTGGCTAGTAAGGCAATGGTATCGTCCATCTTGGCATCCGCAGCGACGATGACAGGTGCAACACCACCATGTTCCAACGCGCAACGTGTGCCAGCAGCCAATTTTGAGCGTAACATCCAACCAATGTCGGCACTGCCGATAAAGCTGAAAAAAGCGACACGGCTATCGGTAACCAGTTTTGTTGTCGCTGCATGGTTTGTGGTGACGATGCCCTGGCACCATTGCTCTGGTAAGCCAGCTTCATATAAGATTTTTATTAAACGAAAACAGGAAAGAGGGGTATCCGATGCGGGTTTGATAATAATTGGGCAGCCGGCAGCAACGGCAGGGCCAATCTGGTGTACGGCAAGGTTGAGTGGGTGATTAAACGCGCTGATCGCAACCACCACGCCAATCGGCTCAAGAGTGGTAAAGGCCAGCCGATTCATTGAGGCGGCATTCTTGCCCATGGGTATCTCACTGCCATGTTCATTACGAATGATTTCAGCGCAGATTTTCAGGCCATCAATAGCACGCGTGACTTCCACCTTGGAGTCTTGCAGCGGCTTGCCACCTTCGCGTGCAGCTTCCACGGCGAATTGATCAAAACGAGACTGCATGATGGCTGCTGCTTTTTGCAAAATGTTAATGCGCTGCTCCGCATTTAGCCAGTTTTTCTTGTTGTTAAATAAGCGCTGAGCGGTGGCTAGTGCAGTCTCCACGGCTGTCGCATCACCGGTTTCGATGGTGGCGATATGCGTGCCATCGTAGGGCGCAGTGACATCCGTGTGGCCGGCAGCGGTGGCGCCGGGGACGAGAAGTTTAAAGTGATCGGGCATGATGTACTCACCGTTTTGTTAATTACTGAGGCGCAGAAACCAATCTTTTTTTAGTGTTCTGCGTACATCGCTAAAAATAATTCACTTCGTTTTAGTGGTGACGCGTAATTACTTTAAATCGAGCAGGCGATATTCCCTAGGCGTTCGGTTAATAGTCTGTTTTCTCGGTA
Organism: uncultured Thiotrichaceae bacterium; assembly: GCA_964566975.1. Classification (GTDB taxonomy): domain Bacteria; phylum Pseudomonadota; class Gammaproteobacteria; order SZUA-229; family SZUA-229. The sequence continues at coordinate 7,903 of CAZMLD010000057.1, forward strand.
ATCAATGGGTATCACCACAAGGCTGGGGCCGTGTTCATTAAAGGCCTGTTCCAGCGTTTTGACCAGATTCTGGCTGTTTTCCACTTTATGACCTGACCAGCCGAAAGACTCGGCGAGCTTTAACCAGTCTGGGTTGCCAAATGATAAATCGGTGTGTTTGCCAAATTCATTTTGCTGTTTCCAGGCGATTAAGCCGTACATATTGTCTTCCCATATCATGGTCACGATGTTTACCTTTAAGCGTTTTGCGGTTTCCATTTCCTGCACATTCATCAGGTAGCCGGCATCACCTGAAATAGCCAATATGCGTTTATCTGGGTATATCAGAGCCGCGGCAATGGCGCCGAGCAGAGCGAAGCCCATAGAACAGAAACCGTTGGGAATTAAGCAGGTGTTGGGCTCGTGGCAATGATAGTGCCTGGCAATCCACATTTTATGTGCGCCAACATCGGATAATAAAATATCTTCTGCTGCCATTACTTGGCGGCAGTCCCACAGCACTTTTTGTGGTCGAATTGAGCCTGTGGTGGCATCATCCTTGTGCATGGCGAGTTCGGTCTGCATGTTTTGTCGAGTGTGTTGCTGATTTGAAAGATCAAAATGTAACCCGCCATGGTCATCGATCCGCTGGTTTAACATCCACAGGGTGTGGGCAAGGTCGCCAATTAACTCGGTTTCGGGGTGGTAATCAGCGTCAATTTCTGCCGGCTGAAAATCGGCGTGAATGATGTGATGCTCTGCTTGCGCGTTCCATAAGCTGGGGTGGTATTCGACCATGTCATAACCCAGGGTAAGCACTACATCGGCGGCGTCTAGTGCACAGGTGATGACATCCCGTGATTGCAGACCAATGGTGTAGAGGCAGTAGTCTGCGTCCATATCAACACAGCCTTTTGCCATAAATGTGCTGATCACGCCAATGCCGGTTTTTTCACAAAATAGGCGTAATTGTTTGCTGGCGCGTCGGCGGATGCAACCATTGCCAGCAAGAATAACAGGCTGTTTAGCATTTTTTAATATTTCAAAGGCCTGATCGACGATGACATCATCACTCACCGCGCGTCGGAATCGTTGCGGTTTCAGTGGCTGACTGGTGGTAGGTAATTTTGCGATGTCCTCGGGCAGTTCAATAAGGACCGCTCCGGGCTTTTCGCTGCGAGCGATACGTATGGCTTTGCGTACAATCTCTGGAATATTGTCTGGATGTAAAATCGTGCTTGCCCATTTGGTCACCGGCTCGAACATTTTGACCACATCCATAATTTGATGGGACTCTTTATGCAAACGTTGCGATGAGCCCTGCCCAGTCAGTGCCAGTAAGGGCGCGCGATCCATATTAGCATCAGCAACACCGGTAATAAGATTAGTCGCACCAGGGCCCAGTGTGCCCAGACAACCGGCTGCATTACCGGTAAGGCGGCCATAAATTTCTGCCATAAAAGCAGCACCCTGTTCATGGCGAGTGAGAATAAATTTGATCTTGCCTGATTTTTCCAGTGCCATCATGAAGTCTGCATTTTCTTCACCAGGCACACCAAAAATGTATTCGATGCCTTCTTCTTCTAAACACTTGACCAGCAGATCGGATGCTTGCATTATTTTTTCCATTTTATGGGCAACAATGTTGTGAAAGTAATGGTTGTTATAAGTT
>CAZMLD010000058.1:0-3557 GCA_964566975.1 uncultured Thiotrichaceae bacterium
TGGCAGATAAAGCGACTGCCTTCGCCTATATCACTCTGTATCTGCAAGTTTGCATTATGACGATCCAGCACATGTTTAACAATCGCCAGTCCCAGCCCAGTTCCGCCTTTTCCTCTGCTGCGCCCTTTATCAACCCGATAAAAACGCTCAGTTATGCGTGGAATATCTTCGCCACTAATGCCTTCACCGCTGTCTTGCACCGTGATTGAAACAGCACCATCACTTACTGTAGTAAATAGTTTTATCTCGCCACCTTCAGGTGTATAACGTATGGCATTAGTCAGCAGGTTTGATAACGCCATGCGTAACTCGTCATAACTACCATATAGATTTAATGCAGCAGAACGTCCAGACACCTCGTTGATACTCAGTACAATATGGTGCCTGCCTTTATCAAGCGCCAGCGCCTCGTTATAAACATCATTTAATAAACCCTGGATGTCTACCTCAACCATAAAGTCGACTTCTGCCGATGACTCCAGCCTTGCCAGTTCAATCAGTTCGGTGATGATTTTATTCATGCGAACAATTTGCAGATAAATTTTATCCAGCGGCACTTTTTCTAGGTCGTCTGCCTTATGTTGCAAAAACTCAATGTAACCTGATATTACGGTCAATGGCGTACGTAATTCATGAGACGCATTCGAGATGAAATCACGTCGCATATCATCAATTTGACTTCGAGAGGTAATGTCGAGCGCACTGATTAAATATTGCGTGTCAGCATAAGGCGTAATGCTTAATAATATCTTTTTTTGGTTGAGGACAACCTGTATCGAATCCGAAAAATTACCGTTTAAAAGGTACTTTGCAAAGCTCGGCTGGCGAATCAAATTATCAATACGCTGCCCCGTATCCACCTTTTTATTCAGGCTAAACATCCTTTTCGCTGCGGGGTTAAACCATTCAATTTCATTAAACGTATTCAGTACAATAGTGGCATAAGGCAATGCTTGTGTGGATCGCTGGAAACGGCTGAGTATCGATGTTAATTTACGCCGCGCTTTACGTTGGCGTTTATACAGCTGATATAACTGGTAATAGACTTCGCCCCATATACCGATCACTTCTGGCGTATGTTTTGATGGTTTGGCCAGCCAGATAGACAACTGATTTAAGTTGTATAAATGCCAGATGACATAAACCAGCAAACCAATAAAAAGAAACAAAAATACTTGGCCGCTTAGTAAACCTACCACTAGCATAAAAAACAGCCAGCCAGCTAGCAAAACAAGTTCTCGTCGTAGACTATGAGTCATGCATGTCTCGAAAAACGGTATCCGCTGCCATGAATGGTTTGCAACAGGGCATCCATTTTGTAGGGCATTAACTGCTTACGCAATCGCCTGACATGCACATCGACGGTACGGTCTTCGACAAAAACCTGTGAGCCCCATACCTGATCCAGCAACTGAGCACGAGTAAATACACGGTCGGTATGGCTCATAAAATAGTGCAGTAAACGAAATTCTGTGGGAGACAATGACAACGAAGTGTCTTTGACTTTGACACGATGACTAACGGGGTCAAGAAACAGCTCGCCAACCTGTAACGGCTGTTCATCAGGCATGGCTCGCCTTAACAGTGCCTGAATTCGGGCGTTTAATTCTCGCACCGAAAAAGGTTTGGTAATGTAATCATCTGCGCCCACATCAAGACCTAGAATGCGGTCATCTTCTTCTGCTTTGGCGGTCACCATAATCACCGGCAACATGGCGTGATACTTGCGAATACGGTGTAACAGATCAATACCACTATTATCAGGCAACATCCAGTCCAGCAAGACCAGATCAATGCCTTTGCTCTCGATCGCCTGCCAGCCTTGTTTCACGGTAAAGGCCTGATGCAAGGTATAACCATCGGCTGATAAAGAGTAATTCAGCATGTCCTGTATATCAGGGTCATCTTCAACAATCAGAATGCTGGCCACTTGTTTCATGACAGAACTTCTTCCACCTCATCCAGATCAAGATGGCGTACATCTTTTCCTTTGACTAGGTAAATAATATATTCACCGATATTTTTTGCATGGTCGCCAATACGCTCTAGCGCTCTGGCTGCCCAGATTACATCAAGCACCTCAGAAATAGATCGAGGGTCTTCCATCATATAGGTGACCAGCAAACGGATCAGATCCTGATATTCTTTATCCGCAATTTCATCATCACGTACCACTTGCAGTGCTGCCTCAGTATCCAGCCTTGCATAGGCATCGAGCACGTCATGCACCATTTTCTTCACCTGTTCGGCAAGGTGACGTATACCGATATAACGTTTATCAAAAACGATGTCATCTTCTGCCAGACTTAACGCCATCTTTGCAATTTTTTCCGCTTCATCACCGATACGTTCGAGGTCAGTAATGGTTTTAATCACCGCCACCACCATTCTTAAATCAGTCGCTGCTGGCTGTCGCCTTGCTAATATTTGGGTGCAGGCTTCATCAATGCTCACTTCAAGCGCATTGACTTTATGATCTCTGCGAATAATTTTTTCTGCACTCGTTGCATTGGTTTTCACTAAGGCTTTAATCGCACCGCCAATTTGCTGCTCGACTAACCCCCCCATTTTTAAAACTTGATGTCGGAGACCTTCCATTTCTTCATCAAATTTATGTGATATATGCTGACTTGTACTATTAGTGTCCATAAATAAACCTCATTTTCTCATCAACTATGACTGCTCGTTATCGTATTAACCATAACGACCAGTAATATAATCCTCAGTTTGTTTTTTCGCCGGGTTGGTAAATACTTCACTGGTTGCACCAAACTCGACCATTTCACCCATATACATAAAAGCGGTTTCATCTGACACGCGGGCTGCCTGTTGCATATTATGGGTCACAATTAAAATAGTATACTGTGATTTTAGTTCCTGAATCAGTTCTTCAATTTTTAATGTTGAAATAGGATCTAGCGCAGACGCAGGCTCATCCAGCAATAAAATTTCAGGTTCAATAGCAATGGCACGAGCAATGACCAGACGTTGCTGCTGACCACCAGATATGCCAAGACCACTGTCATCCAGACGATCTTTAACCTCATCCCATAATGCCGCACCTTTCAGTGCCCACTCTATTTTTTCTTCTAACACTCGGCGCTTATTGATGCCTTGCAAACGTAAACCGTAGGCAACATTTTCAAAGATGCTCATTGGAAAGGGGTTTGGCTTTTGAAACACCATACCAACACGTTGCCGAAGTGCGGTGACATCAACATTCGCTGCATAAATATTTTTGCCATCAAGGATAATTTCACCCTCTACGCGCACACTGCCAACGAGGTCGTTCATGCGATTAAAGCAACGCAACAAGGTGGATTTGCCGCAACCGCTGGGGCCGATAAAAGCGGTGACATGATTCTTTTTTATTTTAAAACTAACATTGCTTAATGCCTGCGCTTCACCATAAAAAAGATTAAGATTTTTTACATCCATACACATTTCACTAGCGTCAGATACTGACGAAGTGTTGAGTAAAGATGGATCAATTTTTGTTACTGGTTCAGTCATAATAATTCCAGAGATGTCTTTTCAGGTGGCATTCAGGCCAAGTA
>CAZMLD010000058.1:3657-9522 GCA_964566975.1 uncultured Thiotrichaceae bacterium
TTAGTTATCCAGAGCACGATACCGCTCACGCAAACGGTTTCTTAAACTAATCGCAAACAGGTTAAGCGAAACGATAACCACAACCAGCACAAATGAAGTGGCATAAACCAGTGGTCTTGCTGCTTCTACATTTGGACTTTGGAAGCCTACATCGTAAATATGAAAACCTAAATGCATAAATTTCTGATCAAGATGCAAAAATGGGAAGTTACCATCAAGCGGTAAACTTGGCGCAAGCTTGACCACGCCAACCAGCATTAGTGGTGCCACCTGACCAGCGGCACTGGCAACGGCAAGAATCAAACCGGTCATAATGGCTGGGCGAGCCATAGGCAGAATAACACGCCTCAGTGTTTCTGCCTGGGTTGCACCCAGCGCCATGCTACCTTCTCGTAAACTCTTAGGAATACGAGATAAACCTTCTTCGGTGGCAACAATAACCACGGGCAAGGTCATCAATGCCATGGTTAGCGCTGCCCAGAGTAATCCTGGGGTACCAAATGTTGGCGAGGGTAGCATTTCCGGGAAAAATAGAGCATCAATGCTGCCACCAAGAAAATAGACAAAAAAGCCCAAGCCAAACACACCATAAACAATCGACGGCACACCGGCAAGGTTAAACACCGCAACACGAATAGTCCGTGTGATTATCCCCTGCTTTGCATATTCACTTAAATATACCGCTGCCACCACACCAAACGGTGTCACCAGCAAAGTCATTAGCAGTACCATCAGCACGGTACCAAATATAGCGGGGAAAATACCCCCTTCTGTATTCGACTCACGTGGGTCTTCGGAAAGAAAACGCCAGAAGGTATAACCATAAAACTGAAGCTTTTCCACTACCGACATATTATTCGGCTGCCATGCTTTAATAATATTTTCCAGCGGAATAATAACTTCACTGCCGTCCATCACCGTGGTACGAATAGAATCTCGCTTTATCTGGCGGTATAGCTCGCTGGTGTTCTGTAATATTGCCTTGAAATCTGCATCTAACTGACTGCGTTTTTCTGTTAAATCAGCAATAGCCTCTTGCGTTAACTTATCATCCAGTTGTAAACGCCTTTCTTTTAAACGTAATCGTTCCAGCTTATGGTTAATTGCGCCGATATCGCGTTTCTCTAACTGTAATATCTGCTCTCGAATGTCGCTGCTGCGTTGCATACGCGTAAGCAGCTCCTGCCAAACTTTTTGCTCGCCTACGGTATCATTGCTCGCCACAAGGCGTTTACTTCCATCTGCCCCTTTTTCGTATAAGGCATTGAGATAACCATAAAAATTACCCCATTCAACTCGTTCCAGCGCAATAATATTTTTTGGCTGTACTCGTTTGATTAAATCAATGTCATATAACCATCTAAAGTCAGCGCCTAGAATATCTCGATTACCGGTTTTAACCAGATAACGTCGCAGTGTTCCGTATGCTTCATCATTGCCTGTTAGATTAAGTACCGCTTCAATCGGAGCAAATTCTGATTCAACAATTTCACCGATTATGGTGACCGTATGTTGTTCATTATGGTAATAAAAAGCCTCTACATTAGCCGGCCAGAAATGACTCATACCACGAAAGGTAATAAGCAATATCAACGCCACTACGGCAACCAGCGCAATAGCAAGTGCGCCTGCATTTATCCAGATCCACGGCGTTCCCGCTTTAAACCATTGTCCGATCTTATTGGCAATCATAATCCGCTATATTTTTTACGTAGTCGATGCCGAACTATTTCAGCAAGCGTGTTAAAGAAGAAGGTAAACAAGAACAGCACAAATGCCGCGAGAAATAACACGCGGTAATGCGTACTGCCAACTGCGGCTTCTGGCACTTCTACGGCAAGGTTAGCCGCCAAGGTACGCATGCCCTGAAAAATACTCATGTCTATGATGGGAGTATTACCAGTCGCCATTAATACAATCATGGTTTCTCCGACAGCGCGACCAAAACCCATCATTACGCCAGCAAAAATACCGGCACTGGCAGTGGGTAAAACCACACCTACCAAGGTTTGCCAAGAGGTAGCACCCAGTGCCAGCGAGCCACGTACCAAATGCTGAGGCACGGCAAACAAGGCATCTTCGGCTATCGAGAAGATGGTTGGAATAACCGCAAAACCCATCATGATGCCAATCACCAGTGCGTTGCGTTGGTCATAATCCAGCCCCCATTCCTCGCTCATGAAAACACGCATGTCACCATTAAAAAGCAGCATTTCAATGGGCGCACTTAACTGCATTGATAACCAAGTTAAAAACACCACCACAGGAACCAATATAGCGGCTTCCCAACCTTCAAAAATGGCTTTGTTGGGCAACATGCTCCATAACACCGCACATAGGATAAAGCCAATGGGCAAAATCAGAATCAGGGTGAAGACACCAGCAAGATAATTTTCAACATGCGGCGCGAGCCACAAACCAGCAAGGAAACCCAGTATCACCGTAGGCAGTGCTTCCATGATTTCAATGGTCGGCTTAACCACCTGTCGCATCCGTGGTTGCATAAACTGGGCAGTAAAGATGGCGCCCAGAACAGCGATGGGAATGGCAAAAAGCATGGCATAAAAAGCCGCTTTAATGGTGCCAAAGGACAACGGCACGAGGCTAAATTTTGGCTCGAAATCATCATTGGCTGACGATGACTGCCAGACAAAATCGGCTTCATCATAGCCTTCATACCAGACTTTTTCCCATAACACACTAAAGGAAACTTCAGGGTGCTCGTTATCCACATGGTACATGTGCATCTGGTTGTAACGATCAACCACCAGCAGGTGCGCCGCCCTTGAAGACCATGCCATTTTCTCTATAGCAACATTGGCGGTATTGATATTTGCCAGCGTTCTTTGCGATGTGGAATAATATATGGTCACATCACCCTGAATATCACCCACGGCAAAACTCTTGCGCCGTTGTTCGGTCGCCATCGAGTTGACTGCCTGCTGGCTATTGTCAAAATTACGAATATAAATAAAGGCTCTACCGCCATCTTTACGCACTGACATCCATTGCTGTACTTCACCACTCTCCAGGCCAATCATTAAGGACTGACCACCAAGCAAAAGCTTTATATAGGTTATGTCATAGTCAAACTGGTGTTCAGTATAAGCGCCAGTAAAGCCCTCTTCATCCAGTACATAGTCAATTAAAATACCATCTTTAAAAGCCACGTATAAATGATTTAGCCTGGGTGTCAGGGCAATAGACTGGATGCCAGCAGTAACAAGCTGCTCAGAACGCGAATCTAGTTCAATCGTTATTTCATCACTAAGAAACGATTCTTCGCGCAAATAGCGTACCGATACCAGTCGACTGTCTGCCGTTGTGGCAACGATACCCACCAAATCATCACTATACTGAACCGCAATCTGGGTTAACGCCTGCCCCGATTTATCCAGTTTCAGCGGCTCTCGGCCCATGGGAAACGCTAGCCTAGGCGTGAGTGTACGCACATCATCAGGGTAACTTAAGTCAAACTGATAACGCACTGCCAGCACTGAGCCGTCGTCAAGACCCAGCACCACCAGATCAAAATTATAGGCGACACTGCTAATGTCAGCGGGTAGATTAAGGTCTTTAGTAACGACTATCTCGCCAGAATCGGCATAAAAGAAAACCACATGCCCCTTATCAGTAAACCTGACCGCAATCGTTGCCTGCTCTTCAAGCCCGAGAAACAGGGTTTCGCCCTCGCCAGGTGCAGCATACGTTGCGCCAGGCTTGACATCGGCAGAACCAAACATCGGCACCACCACATAGAGCAAATAAAAGAAAATAAGCAGCAGGGTGAGAATGACACTAATACCACCAGCAGCAACAAAAAATCGCGTAATCCGGTCGTTAAGTGCTCTGCGGTTATATCCAGTTTTTGATGAGAAATCTTTCATTGCCTAAGTTTATCGCTGAAATATTACAGAGATATTACAGGATGTGACAATTTCATGAAGATATAAAAAAAGGGCGCAATGCGCCCTTTTTTTGCCGACAAATAATATTAAGTATTCATATCACTGCCGAAGTATGGATATAGATTGTGTTAAAAATCACCACCATCGTAACGGCGTTCTAGTTGACAGACATCCATATTGCCACCCGCCTGACCATTAAACATGGGCAGAGAAACCGTTTCAACAAAGGTGGTGCCGGTCGGGCAACTACCGTCACCCGTTGGCGCTGCACCCGCTAAAGTACCACCTGTTGCTGGCTGCCAGACGGTTACATTACCATTAACATTGATCGTCCAGTCATCAGTCCAGCGCTCCGCACTGTCTTGCGGAAAGGCACCCTTGAAGTTGGTTTCTACAAAGTTAGCAGCAAGCGCACCACCCATTGCGGTGCTTAATGAGAAGATCGCATCTTGCAGATCAATATCGCCCGCAACCGGAACAGTGGTTACATTAGCCGCATCAAAACCGAAATCTGTGGTCATACCACGTCTGTTATTAGCACCTGAATCAAACCAAGTCACGATATCTGCATCATTAAAGTGTCCACCTGGAACATCATTAGCATCAGAATCAAGATCACCAGCAACATTATTGTGACAGTTTAAAACAACGTTAATCATCGTACCATTAACGGTTTGGCCAATAACACCACCAGTAGCACCCGCAGCAACTTTATTGAAAGTAGCATCGCCATCAATTTCAATACATTCTTTGGCGCGTTTCTGAGCAATAACAGAGTTATACAACGCAAAACCTGTTCCACGGCGCATTATTGCACCTTCTCTGGCTTTGTTATCTTTATCTAACACACCCGTACCCGATATCATGGTGATGTTGGCCAATACGGGACGAGACACTGGCGTTGCAAGCGGATTATCACCATCATTATCCGCTTCAACCATTCTATCGCCAACAGAACCAGCCGCTTGTTTAATTAAACCGAACTGCGCCGAACCGGTATAGCCATGGCCCCAATCAAAACTGTCATCCTGATTGTCCGTTAGTACAAAGTGACTCATGTGGTTGGTCGAACCAAAGTGTTCAATACCGTCATCCAGACCACGGTGAACCTGAACGTGATTAATGGCTGTACCCGAACCGACACCAAACAGACTAAAACCATTTAATTCATTACCGTTGCTGTCAATGTCGTTACCTGCGCCACGAATAACCAGATAACTAATGCTGCCGCTGTTATCCGCATTATTCGTACCCGCATAATTACCCACACCACCTTCAGCAAGAACATCACCGCCACCACCTTCATTTGACTGGGCAAAACCCATCAGCGCAAAACCAGCCCATTCACCCAAACCATTTGCACCAATATCGTTAGTGCCATCATAATCCGTATCAGTGTAAGCCGTATTGCTGGCCCAGTTGTCAAACCACAGTCTGGAGCCCATCACCACTGGATCTGCCACGGTGCCATTAATATTTATTTTAGAGCCACGTGTGACTACCAGTGCCTCTTGCACACTGCCAAGAATCAATGTGCCTGGTTCAACATCAAGGGTAATATTGTGTACCGTTGCCGCTGTATCGCCAGCATCGTCACCGTTACCTATTTTTGTTCCAGGGAAACCAGCAGCCAAAATATAGATATTGTCGTTGGTTAGTGTAACCGTGCCTGTTGTAACGTCACCGCCACCGCCACCGCCACCACCACTAGGAAGTGTAGGCGTGTCGCTACCACCACAACCTACCATACCCGTAATTGCAGCTAAAATAGCCAGCGATAAAATCGTTTTTGTTTTGTTCATTGATTTCTCCGAACGTTAATTAAAATTATTAAAAAACACAGCCTTAAATAAGCAAACACTTTATTTTTAATAATGATAATTTGGAGATGTGACAATTATGTGTACGGAAGGTGAATAGATTGTTACAAAACCCTCATTTTCGCGTCATTTATTTC
>CAZMLD010000059.1:0-9424 GCA_964566975.1 uncultured Thiotrichaceae bacterium
CGTTGCCTTTCTTCATGATAAGCCAAACCGGTACCGGCTGGAATCAGTCGCCCAACAATGACGTTTTCTTTAAGACCACGCAATGGGTCACTGCCACCACGAACCGAAGCTTCGGTTAATACGCGCGTCGTTTCCTGGAACGAAGCCGCTGAGATAAAGGACTCGGTTACCAGCGAACCTTTGGTAATACCGAGCAGAATAGGCTCAAAAATTGCCGGATCTTTTCCTTCGGCTTCTAATCTTGCACAATCATCAATAACCCGAGCACGCTCAACAATTTCACCTTTAAGGTAGATAGAATCACCACCTTCTATAATTTCGCATTTACGCAACATTTGACGAATGATGACTTCAATATGCTTGTCATTAATTTTTACACCCTGCAAACGATAAACGTCCTGAATTTCATTGACCAGATATTCTGCTAGCGTTTCTGCGCCAAGTAAGCGCAAGATATCATGCGCACTACGCTCACCATCAGCGATGACCTCACCCTGCTCCACGCGCTCACCTTCAAACACGTTAATGTGACGCCATTTTGGAATCAGTGTTTCAACCGCTTCCGAACTGTCTTTGGTGATCACCAGACGCTGCTTACCTTTGGTTTCTTTACCAAAGCTGACCACGCCAGACGCTTCCGCCATGATCGCCGGCTCTTTCGGTTTGCGCGCTTCAAACAGGTCAGCAACACGTGGCAAACCACCTGTAATATCGCGCGTTTTACTGGATTCTTGCGGAATTCGGGCAATAACATCGCCTACTGATACGTCATTACCGTCTTCAATATTGATGATTGCGCCAGTCGGCAGGAAGTATCGTGCCGCTTGGTCGGTGCCAGCAATATTAAGTTCATTACCTTTATCATCAACCAGTGTCATCAGGGGACGCATATCTTTACCCGCTGTGGGTCGCTGTTTTGGATCAATCACCACAATGGAGGATAAGCCAGTAATGTCATCTGTTTCTTTCTGAACACTGATACCTTCGGCGAAATCTGTAAATTTAACTTTACCAGCCACTTCGGTAATAATCGGATGGGTGTGTGGATCCCAGGTAGCGATCACTTGCCCACCAGTTACCGCGCCACCTTCTTCAGCGGTAATGACCGCACCATAGGGTATTTTATATAGCTCACGCTCACGGCCATTCTCATCAGAGACACCTAGCTCACCTGAGCGAGAGACCGCGACCAAGTTGCCACTGCTCTGTGTTACCACTTTTATGTTGTGCAGACGAATGACACCCGTAGTCTTCACGCTAATGCTGTTGGCTGCCGCTGACCGACTCGCCGCACCACCAATATGGAAGGTACGCATGGTCAGCTGAGTACCTGGTTCGCCGATGGATTGCGCAGCAATAACACCAACTGCTTCACCATGATTAACCAGATGCCCGCGTGCAAGATCACGACCGTAACACATCGAGCAAACACCCTGTTTGTTTTCACAGGTGATTACCGAACGTACAAATATTTCATCAATGCCTAATTCGTCTAGCTGCTCTACCCATTGCTCGTCAAGCAAGGTACCACGCGCTATCAATATTTCATCATCTGTATTGACTACATCTCGTGCTACCACACGACCCAATACCAATTCACTCAGTGGCATAATGACATCACCACCCTCGATAATAGACTGTACGATCATGCCTTTATCAGTGTTACAGTCTACTTTAAGAATGACCATATCCTGTGCAACATCAACCAGACGGCGAGTTAAGTAACCTGAGTTAGCGGTTTTAAGCGCGGTATCAGCCAGACCTTTTCGTGCGCCGTGAGTAGAGATAAAGTACTGCAGTACGTTAAGGCCTTCGCGGAAATTCGCGGTAATCGGGGTTTCAATAATCGAGCCATCCGGTTTCGCCATTAAACCGCGCATACCGGCTAACTGACGAATCTGAGCAGCACTACCACGAGCACCGGAGTCGGCCATAACAAAAATATTATTGAACGAAGGCTGAGTCACCATATTGCCGTCGGCATCTTCAACTTCCATGGTGCTGAGTTTGTCCATCATGGCTTTCGCCACCGCTTCATTGGCGTGCGACCAGATGTCCACTACCTTGTTGTAACGTTCACCGTTTGTCACTAGGCCGGAAGCATATTGCTGCTGAATTTCTTTTACTTCTGCATCTGCACCCGCTAGTAACATTCCTTTTTCTTCAGGGATGACCATGTCATTGATACAGATTGAAATACCTGACACCGTTGAATATCGAAAACCGGTGTACATAAGCTGGTCAGCAAAAATAACGGTTTCTTTTAAACCTACCTGACGGTAGCAAGAGTTAATCAGGTTGGAAATGGCTTTTTTACCTAAATCCTGGTTAACTAATTCGTAAGGGATGCCCGCTGGAATAATTTCAGATAAAATGGCGCGACCTACAGTGGTTTCAATTATGGTAAACTTGTCAACCAGTTCACCGGCTTCATTAAATACCACCTCTTTAATACGCGCTTTCACTTTTGCCTGTAGATGCACTGCGCCACTATCATAGGCGCGGTGTACCTCATCGACATCGGCAAAAACCATGCCTTCACCAATAACATTGATTGATTCACGCGTCATATAATACAGACCCAGTACGATATCCTGAGAAGGAACAATAATAGGGTCGCCTGAGGCTGGTGACAGAATATTGTTAGTCGCCAGCATTAAGGTACGTGCTTCGAGTTGCGCTTCAATGGATAACGGTACGTGTACCGCCATCTGGTCACCGTCAAAGTCAGCGTTGAATGCGGTGCAGACTAATGGGTGTAATTGTATTGCCTTACCTTCAATCAGCACTGGCTCAAACGCCTGTATACCCAAGCGATGCAAAGTGGGCGCGCGGTTAAGCATAACCGGATGTTCACGAATAACATCTTCAAGAATATCCCAAACTTCCGGACCTTCTTTCTCCACCATCTTTTTCGCCGCTTTGATGGTTGTTGCTAAACCACGACGTAATAATTTGTTAAAGATAAATGGCTTGAATAATTCTAGCGACATTTTTTTCGGCAGGCCACACTGGTGTAATTTTAGTGTTGGCCCAACCACAATAACAGAGCGACCAGAGTAGTCGACGCGCTTACCTAACAAATTCTGACGAAAACGCCCCTGCTTGCCTTTAATCATGTCAGCAAGCGATTTAAGTGGGCGTTTATTGGTGCCCGTAATGGCGCGACCACGACGGCCATTATCCATCAATGCATCGACAGATTCCTGTAACATGCGCTTTTCATTACGCACGATAATATCGGGTGCGTACAGTTCCAGTAAACGTTTCAGGCGGTTATTACGATTAATAACACGACGATATAAATCGTTTAAATCAGAGGTGGCAAAACGACCGCCATCTAATGGCAAGAGAGGTCGTAAATCGGGTGGCAGCACAGGCAAGATGGTCATAATCATCCACTCTGGACGATTACCAGAAGCCACAAAAGATTCAACCAGCTTAAGACGTTTCGCCAGACGTTTCAGCTTAGTTTCTGATTTAGTCGCCCCCATATCCTCACGAATCTGAATTTTTTCTTCTTCTAGCACCAAGCTCTTGAGCATTTCATAAACTGCTTCAGCGCCCATACGTGCATCAAACTCATCACCATGTTCTTCGATAGCTTCGAGATACGTTTCGTCTGTGAGCAGCTGGCCTTTTTCCAGCGTGGTCAGACCTGGCTCGATCACCACAAAAGCTTCAAAATACAGGATACGCTCGATTTCACGTAAGGTCATATCCAGCAATAGACCTATACGTGACGGCAGGGACTTTAGATACCAGATATGTGCAACTGGGCTAGCGAGGTCAATATGCCCCATCCGTTCACGGCGCACTTTTGACTGGGTCACTTCAACGCCACATTTTTCACAGACCACGCCACGATGCTTCAGACGTTTATATTTACCACACAGGCATTCATAGTCTTTTACTGGACCGAAAATTTTGGCACAGAACAGGCCGTCACGTTCTGGTTTAAAAGTACGGTAGTTAATGGTTTCTGGCTTTTTTACTTCACCAAAAGACCAGGACTGTACCTGTGACGGTGACGCAAGGCTGATTTTAATTGCATCAAAATCTTCGGTTTGGCCTGGTTGCTTAATGAGCTTAAGTAAGTCTTTCATTGCTCTAAATCCTGTCTGCTGTGTAGTGTAGTTATATGGTTACGTTGCTAACCAGTTATGGTTATAGCATGAGGTTTTCCAAGAGATAGCCCTTAGGGCTTGTTCTCCAGTTCCAGCTCAATATTGATACCTAAAGCACGAATTTCTTTAAGTAATACATTGAAGGACTCTGGCATTCCTGGTTCCATATGATGATTGCCATCAACAATATTCTTGTACATCTTGTTACGACCCGCCACGTCATCTGACTTCACTGTTAACATTTCCTGCAACGTATAAGCCGCACCGTACGCTTCCAGTGCCCACACTTCCATCTCACCAAAGCGCTGACCACCAAACTGCGCTTTACCGCCCAGTGGCTGCTGTGTAACCAGGCTATATGGCCCAGTTGAACGGGCATGCATTTTGTCATCAATCAGATGGTTAAGTTTCAGCATGTATTTATAGCCAATGGTGATTTGATTATCAAATGCCTCGCCCGTACGACCGTCATATAGCGTGGTCTGACCGCTTATCGGCAAGCCTGCCAGCTCTAACATACGATGAATTTCTTTCTCATTTGCACCATCAAACACCGGTGTTGCCATTGGTACACCTTTACGTAGATTATGCGCCAGTTCCAGCAACTCTTTATCACTAAACGATTTAAGATCCACTTTCTTTTCGTTATGGTTATAAATTTGATCGAGGAATTTGCGAATCTCGGCCACTGACTTTTTCTCATCCAGCATTTTGGCGATGACATCACCTAGCCCTTTAGCCGCCAGACCGAGATGGGTTTCTAAAATCTGACCCACGTTCATGCGTGAAGGCACACCTAATGGATTTAACACAATGTCTATCGGTGTGCCATCGGCAGTGTGCGGCATATCTTCAACCGGCACGATGATTGATACCACGCCTTTGTTACCATGACGACCCGCCATTTTATCACCCGGCTGCATGCGACGCTTAACCGCAAGATAAACTTTAACCATTTTCAGCACACCCGGTGCTAAATCGTCACCAGCGGTCAGCTTGTCTTTCTTTTCAGTAAAGTAGGCATCTAACAGCTGACGTTGCTCCTTGTGCTGTTTAGCCAGCGCTTCGATACGTACGTTCTCCTGTTCATCTTTAAGACGAATTTGCATCCAGTCTTTTTGATCTAACTGTTTCAGGTACGCTGGCGTGATTTCATCGCCAGACTTCAAACCGCCGGGGCCGCCAGCAGCCTGTTTACCGTTGAACACTGTTGCCATACGTGCAAACAAATCTTCTTCGATAATGCGCCATTGTGCATCAACATCTTTTTTCACAGAAATGATTCCTGCTTCTTCTATTTCGATTGCACGTTGATCTTTGTCAACACCATCGCGGGTGAACACCTGTACGCCGATAACGGTGCCGTAGGTACTGCCTGAAACGCGCAAGGAAGAGTCTTTAACATCCGATGCTTTTTCACCGAAAATGGCACGCAACAGTTTTTCTTCTGCCGTTAACTGCGTCTCTCCTTTTGGCGTGACTTTGCCCACCAGAATATCGCCTGGTTTAACTTCGGCACCCACATATACCACGCCAGATTCATCCAGTTTGGACAACAGGCTTTCACTGACGTTTGGAATATCAGCCGTAATTTCTTCAGACCCAAGCTTAGTATCTCGGGCAACACTGCTTAACTCCTGAATATGGATGGTGGTGTAACGATCTTCTTCCACCACGCGCTCTGAGATAATAATGGAATCCTCAAAGTTATAACCATTCCATGCCATGTAGGCAACCAGCATATTCTGACCCAGTGCCAGCTCACCCATGTCGGTTGATGGGCCATCCGCAATGATATCACCGCGCTGCACGCTATCACCAACACGTACCAGTGGACGCTGGTTAATACAGGTATTCTGGTTCGAGCGGGTATATTTGGTCAGGTTATAAATATCCACACCAGTAGCCGCATCTGCGGCTTCATCTTCATGCGCGCGAATAACAATGCGTGAAGCATCAACAGAATCAATAACACCGCCACGAGTGGCGACTACAGAGGAGCCAGAGTCGTGCGCCACGATACGTTCCATGCCAGTACCAACCAACGGTTTGTCTGCGCGTAATGTAGGCACTGCCTGACGTTGCATGTTTGAACCCATTAAGGCTCGGTTAGCGTCATCATGCTCAAGGAAGGGGATGAGTGATGCGGCAACGGAAACAATCTGTCTTGGCGAGACATCCATATATTGCACTTCATCAGGCGGTGACAATGAAAACTCATTCGCATGCCGACATGACACTACTTCGTCCAGCAATTTGCCTTTGCTATTCATGGTGGCGTTTGCCTGGGCAATAACGAACTGACCTTCTTCAATCGCAGACAGGTAGTCAATTTTATCTGTTGCCACGCCCTTGATCACTTTACGATAGGGCGTTTCCAAAAAGCCATAATCATTAGTGCGCGCATAAACAGACAGGGAGTTAATTAAACCAATATTTGGCCCCTCAGGTGTTTCAATCGGACAAACACGACCATAATGTGTTGGATGCACATCGCGCACTTCAAACCCAGCACGTTCACGCGTCAAGCCACCTGGCCCCAGCGCAGAAATACGACGCTTATGCGTCACTTCAGATAACGGATTATTTTGATCCATAAATTGTGACAGCTGACTTGAACCAAAAAATTCTTTCACCGCCGCCGCAACCGGTTTTGCATTGATCAGATCCTGCGGCATTAACGCATCCTGTTCAGCCGTAGTCAATCGCTCTTTTACTGCACGTTCGACACGTACCAGACCAACGCGAAAAACGTTTTCTGCCATTTCACCAACGCTTCGAATACGGCGATTACCCAAATGATCGATATCATCGACTGTGCCAGTACCATTGCGAATTGAGATCAACTCCTTCATCACTGAAATAATGTCTGAAATCTCACCCAATGTTTCACACAGGTTCTTGGCATATTCATCTTTACGCCCACTGAAATGACGATGGTCATAAAGCACACCCGATCCCTCAGAGGTTTCACGCTGCAGACGTCGATTAAACTTCATTCGCCCAACTTTAGAAATGTCATAACGATCTTCTGAGAAAAACAGATTATTAAACAGATTTTCTGCTGCATCTTTTGTCGGTGGCTCACCTGGACGCATCATGCGATAAATTTCTATCTGTGCTTCTAGCTTGGTTGTGGTGCTGTCAACGCTTAAGGTATTTGAGATAAACGGCCCCGTATCTAAATCATTGGTATAGATCACGTTAACGCTTTTAATGTTTTTTTCCTGAACAAAAGCGATCAACTCTTCGGTAAGCTCAGCGTTTGCTGGCACCATCACTTCACCTGTTTCTACGTCGATAAGGTCCTTAGCCAGTATTTTACCAACCAAGTAGTCAAGTGGCGCATTAAGTTTGCTGACTTTCTTTTTCTCCAGCAATTTAATGTGGCGCATAGTCACACGTTTGCCGGTTTCAACAATCACTTCTTTTCCGGCTGTAATGTCAAAAGTAGCGGTATCACCACGCAGACGTTCTGGCACAACTTCAAAGCTTACACCGTCAGTGGTAAAGGTGTACTCAATGCTTTCAAAGAAGATATCCAGAATTTCTTCATTGTTATATCCCAAGGAACGTAACAAAATCGAAGCCGGCAATTTACGTCGACGGTCAATACGGACAAACACGGCATCTTTCGGGTCGAATTCAAAGTCTAACCATGAACCACGATAAGGAATAACACGCGCAGAATATAAAATCTTGCCGGAAGAATGCGTTTTACCCTTGTCATGATCAAACAGCACACCAGGCGAACGATGCAGCTGCGAAACGATAACACGCTCAGTACCATTGATGACGAAGGTAGCATTATCCGTCATTAATGGCATTTCACCCATGAAGACTTCTTGCTCTTTCACTTCCTTAGGCGTGGTTTGTTTTTTCTTTTCTTTGTCAAAAATTTCCAGACGTAAGACAACACGTAATGGTGCCGCGTAGGTCATACCACGAAGCTGGCACTCTTTTACATCAAATACGGGCTTGCCCAGCTTGTACCTGACAAATTGCAATTTGACATGACCCGAGTAGCTAATGATGGGAAATACTGATTCGAAGGCACCCTGTAGTCCAGTGCTCAGCCGTTGCGCCGGTGTTTTTTCTGATTGCAAAAAACCTCGGAATGAATCAATTTGCATTGATAACAAATAGGGAACATCCAGCACAGGGGGACGCTTACCGAAATCCTTGCGCAGTCGTTTTTTCTCGGTAAAAGAATATGTCATCAGTAGTCCTCGTTTAATCTAATAATTCAATGTAATCACCCGATACAAAATCGGGCAATCATTTTTTATACTCACTGCATACAGCGCAGTTATTGCTGGTTGCGCTCCGCACGAACCGACCTGGCTCGACGAAGTGACAAAACACAAAAAATATTGTGTTTTGTTCAAAACCGATGACTTATCGTCATGGATTTGAATTTACACTCTATGCGACAATAGCTTGTTACGAATTGCAAAGACCACATTCACGTCCAGACATTTCAACACAGAAACAGCAAAAGGCCGGGAAAACACTGTCTTTCAACAGTGTTTCCAGCCTGCCTGCTCGCTGATACCGTTAACCCCGCAAGGCGTAACCAAGCTCAGCGCAACACGACTATTTAAGCTCGACAGATGCGCCAGCTTCTTCCAGCTGTTTCTGAACTTCTTCTGCATCTGCTTTAGAAGCGGCTTCTTTAACAGTAGTAGGTGCACTTTCTACTGCTGCTTTTGCCTCTTTCAGACCTAAGCCAGTGATAGCACGAACGGCTTTAATAACCGAAACCTTGTTTGCGCCAAAGCTTGTTAATACCACATCAAACTCATCTTTTACAACAGCAGCTTCACCACCACCTTCGGCAGCCGCAGGCGCTGCGGCCACTGCTGCAGCAGCAGATACGCCAAATTTTTCTTCCATTGCTTCAATAAGGTCCACAACTTCCATTACAGACATGTTGGAAATAGTTTCCAGGATATCATCTTTAGAAACAGCCATGATTTTCTCCAGTTTTAAATTTAAAGTTAATAATTAATGTATATAAAGCATCCGCTTCTGTGCATAGTTTTATGCACTTGCCAGTCAAGCTTCTGACTGCTTGAGCTCGCGTACAGCAGCCACGGTGCGAACCAGTTTCGCAGGGACTTCATTGATAGTACGTACAAGTTTTTCACTTGGCGCTTTCATCACTGCCATCAACATTGCAATCGCTTGATCGCGTGTTGGTAATTTAGACAGAGCTTCCAGTTGCTCGATAGGTAAAACCTCACCGCCAATTGCAATAACTTTAGCGATTAGTTTGTCATTATCTTTTGAAAAAT
>CAZMLD010000060.1:0-9413 GCA_964566975.1 uncultured Thiotrichaceae bacterium
GCTTAGCGCCTTTTCCACTGCTTGTATTTTAAATGATTGTGTTTATCTTATACCCATTTTGTTTTCCTCTAATGAAACACGAGGCGATAACTAGCCTGACACAGGGGGTAGATGGCCCATTGGACTGCCCCACTACAGTGCTTGATGCACTTTGCTAAACACGACATTTGACAAAAATATCATATTCAAATCTCATCTCAGTTAACTTGCAAAGCATCATTTAATGACCACTGAGAATTAAAGGATCCTAATTCAGTGCCGACATAAACGTTCAGCCCCGCTTGAACGCACTGAAACAGGGTAATGCAACTTTCTGCAGACAATCAAGTCTCAGTAATGCGCTCTGCTCTGGACGACAATATAGCTAAATGTGTAACAACAAACTCAAAAAAATGCTAAAATATTTTTATTCGTAACTTTTTAAATTGATAAGGTAATCATATGCAATCAATATCAGCCATTCGCTCAGAATCACAAATACTGGCGACCAACAAAGTTTTAAAGAACACCTATGCTCTGCTATCGGTAACACTCTTTTTTAGTGTTGCTATGGCGCTTCTTTCCATGGCCATCGAGCCACCACGCAGTATTGGTATTATTACCATGCTGGGCGCATTAGGACTCATCTTTTTTGCACTACCACGTACAGCGAATTCAACCAAAGGTTTATGGGTAGTTTTTGGCATTACCGGCTTACTTGGTTTCGGTATTGGACCCATGCTAAATGCATTCCTGAGCATGGCCAATGGTGGTCAGATTATTGCGACTGCCTTTAGCGGCACGGGTCTTATCTTCCTTGCCTTATCGGGTTACGCTTTGACCAGCAAAAAAGATTTCAGCTTTATGGCTGGATTCCTTATGGTTGGCTTCGTTGTTGCCATCATTGCCATGATCGCTAATATCTTCCTGCAAATGCCCGCGCTATCACTTGCCATATCAGCAGCAGTTATTCTGATTATGAGTGGTTTTATACTGCACGATACAAGCGCCATTATTCGTGGTGAGCAAACAAACTATATTATTGCGACTGTAGGCATGTACCTAAGCATGTTCAATATCTTCATCCACTTGCTTAGTATGTTAGGTCTGCTGTCTAGCGATGAATAGAAACAGGGCGTAAAACTCTCTCAATAAAAAACCCCGCATGTCGGGGTTTTTTATTTGTTTTACTTGGTGTTTCTGCACAATTCTCTCGCAATAAACGGCAACGGCTATCAGTCACTTTCTCCTTGCTAATCGACAGCGTTAATCGACAGCACAGTAATATCAGGCAACCAGCCTTCTTCCTCTCCACTCACTGCGTATTGCTGACAAACCCAGAGGTCACCTACCGCAATTAACTCATCATTAACATACACTAGCGGAATCCATTTTCTATCCCATGGCGGGATGTTTTCTTCCTGCAACCACTTTTTCAGCGGCATGGAGTGCACACGCCCAACAGGGTGAAAACGCTCACCTCCTTTGCGAAAGCTGATTGTTAAGGCTTTCTTTAGCAGTTTCTTATCTAAGCCTTTTCCCATCGACTTAATCGTTTTAATCTGAATATTTAATGCTGTAATCACCAAAGTGGATAACGGCTGCCACGTTATACCGTGCTTCAAATTATTGCCTGTTTTATCATCGTTAGCAGATGGGCAGATAGACAACCCATCAAGGCATGAAATAGGCGGTTTTAATAAATACAGCTTATGCTGAAACTTTCTAATCTCAAAAGTCGAAAACATAAGCACTGGCTTAGCATCTGGTGAAGAATGAATCGCTGCGCTATTTATTTCTTCAAGTAAGTGACGCGTTGGCGAGATTGTTGATAAAGTTTTAGCCGATTGCTTACTGACCGTGATAATAAGCCAGTATCGCAATACATTAAGCCTCCGCGCTAATGACAGTTTCTGTAAGCGAGAAATTGATAGCCGTGAAATGACTTTATAAAAGCTGACTTTCGCCTGATGATCTGAAGCAACAATTACGCTAGCCAAGTCTATGGCTGCCATGTCTTCCAGTACCTGCAAATTACTGGCCTGCAAGCTAGCAACGGTTGAGAGTTGCTTGATGATTGCTGGCCAGCGCGTTTTTATTATCGGGAGAACATCCTTTCTAATAAAATTTCGATCAAATAAAATATTTTGGTTAGTTGGATCTTCAACCCAGTGTAATGTATTTTTTTCTGCAAACTGCTCTATCTGTAACCGCGAAAAAGAAAGTAATGGACGAAGGTGGTTATTTTCACCCAACCGCCTTTGTCCGGGCATAGCAGACAAACCCGCTGCACTTGCCGTACGAAACAACTGTAACAGCAGCGTTTCTGCCTGATCATTTAAATGCTGCGCTGTTAGCAGACACTCACCCACCTGCAAACTATTCAGTAATGCTTTATACCGCACATTACGTGCTGCCTCCTCAGGGCTTTGTCCTGACTTTTTATTGACATCAACATAAAGCACATCCAGTGGCGTTTTCATTTCATCGCAAATAGTCTGACAATGTTCCACCCAGTCGTCAGCAATCGTTTGTAAACCATGATGTACATGAACAGCGCGCACTCTCAGCTTGAGCACGTGACAGCAGTATAATAATACGTGTGAATCGACACCACCACTATAAGCAACTACATAGCGGGTATCTTCAGGAGAAAAGGTAAACGATTCCAGCGCAGCCTGGAATCGTTTAATAAAAGACATGGTTTATTTGAATAGAGATAATATAGATAAATCAGCAGGCAAATCAACAGTTTCAATTAAGCCGTTGTCTCTTCAAGAAATTCGCCATAAGAAGTCAGTCGCTTGTAGCGTTCTTCAAGCAGCTTTTCCATGTCCATTTTTTCAAAATTTTGCAGACTATCAATAAGTGCCTGCTTTATGTTTCGTGCCGCTTCATTAACGTCGCGATGTGCACTGCCTAGTGGTTCACTAATAATTTGGTCAATCAGACCGGCTTCTTTTAATTTTTCTGCAGTAATACCCATTGCTTCTGCTGCAACAGAAGCTTTATCGGCACTCTTCCATAAAATGGAGGCACAGCCTTCTGGCGAAATAACCGAATAGGTGCTGTACTCCAGCATCATTACCCGATCGCCAACACCAATCGCTAAGGCACCGCCCGAACCGCCCTCACCAATGACCGTGCAGATGATCGGTGTTTTTAACGCTGACATTTCAAAAAGATTACGCGCAATAGCTTCTGATTGATTGCGTTCTTCTGCGCCTATCCCTGGGTACGCCCCAGGGGTATCAATAAAGGTAACAACGGGTAGGCGAAAACGTTCTGCCAGCTTCATCAGGCGTAATGCCTTACGATAACCTTCTGGCCTTGGCATGCCAAAATTACGATAGATATTTTCTTTCGTGTCACGGCCCTTTTGATGTCCAATGACCATTACTGGCATACCATCTAGCCGTGCCAGTCCGCCGACTAATGCCGCATCATCAGAAAAAGCACGGTCTCCGTGTAGCTGCTGGAAATCGGTAAAGATGCGTTCGATATAATCAAAGGTATAAGGCCGCATTGGGTGACGCGCCAACTTGGATGTCTGCCACGAGTCAAGTTTACTAAAAATACTTTTTGTTAATGAGCGAGATTTTTCTTCTAGTTTACTTATCTCATCACCAATGTTTATTTCAGTATCATCACCTACGAATCGAAGTTCTTCAATCTTTGCTTCCAGTTCGGCAACAGGTTGTTCAAAATCGAGGTAATTTGGATTCATGGCTTAAACCTGAGTGTTTTTTATAAATTTTAGATTGCTCTAAAGAATCAGTTGCATCGTAGCGAGTGCGCATGATTGTTTTTTAAGATTAGGACTCTTTTGTTTCTTTAAATTTTAGCATATTTCTCTATTTTAATCGTTATCTGCTCTCGCTCAAATCAGAAAATATCTCACTCAGTACCATGGTTGCATAACTTCCCGATGGTAATGAAAAGGAAAGAACAAAACAGTCGTTTTCGCGGTGACACTCAAGCTGACGAGGGATAACTCGGCAGGCTCTTCTCTGCGCCTGTAACCTGGCGGCAAGTAAACCATCACGATAAACTGGAAATTGGTCAAAAACCTGCGATTCAAGTTCCATAGTTTGTGCCGTGGTCATACCTTCACCGTCTCCGTATAATGCGGCCGTTGGATGTATCTCATTAATGGCGAGCCGTTGATTAAGTTCTTCGTTAACCGCAGCCTCAATAATTTCATCTTTGAAACAGGCAGACTTACCATCAAGCATAAAAACATCACCAACCAATCGTTTATTCCAGACACCACGGCTAATACGCTCAGATAAAATACAGTTAAACATCCAGGAACGTGCAGCGGAAAGATACATGCTGCGTTTTTGTTTTGCCAGCTTAAAGCGAGGATTAGAAAACATTTTCGATGCCTGGCTCAAATTATTATAATTTCGACCAAAGCGTTGTGAACCAAAATAATTTGGCACCCCCTTCTGCGCTATCTCATCACATCGTTGCTGCAGCAAAGCAAACATGTTGTCACTGCTGTCTGTTAAATCTCGCAATGTGATTTTAAAGGCATTACTTTCCAGCGCACCGCGCTGTAATTTTCTATTATGGCGAAAGCTCTGTAGCACCACGATGTTTTCTGCAGAACCCTCATCAGAAAAACCGGTTTCGAATTCAGTCCAGTCTGGTGTCGGTTTGCCAGGTAATTGCACACTAAACCACTGCGAGGTAACACCGTGGCGATCCTTCAAGCCAGCATAGGCTACTGCCATTTTTTTTACACCACAAAATTGTGCTAACTGCTGCGCCACCCAGTCGGTATTGCAGCTGCTTTTTTTAACATAGATCCAGCAGTGTTCGCCTTCACCAGAAAACACAACAGGGATATTTTCTTCTACAATAAAGTCATTGAGCTGAGACTTTAGTTTTGCTGAAACAGGTAAAGGCTGGTAGACTTTTTTAAACACCGTATCCTTATCTAGGCAAGTGTGATCAAGTGGAATGTCATTCATGAGTTGTATTTTGCCCGAAATAATTGACGTAGCAAGCGGTAATGAAGAAAAAACCATAAGCAATCTGCAAAAAATGATTACCCTGGCCAAAGAAAATAACAGCCAAGTTGTATCAATTGCAGTACCCGAACTTGGTCTGTTTTTAAATGATGCTGCTTTTTATCAAGTTCTGCCTGAGAAAAACCAGATACCCATTGCCAGCAGTCTGCTGTGTGATATTTTAGGAAACAACGCCTTGAAATCAGATCATCTACATCTTAATGCCGATGGTTATCAGATACTTGCGGAGAAAATTGCTCTCTTGCTCAAAAATAAGGGTGCGATACGTGATGATTAATCATACTGGGTTCCCTTTATTGTTATTGCCTTGATTTAGTTATCTCTGCAATAAAGGCTGGCACTTTTTGACGTTCCGTCATATTATTACAGGATGTCAAAGTCGCTCGCTAATCCAGCCCCCGTTATTTCACGCAAACAGCGCGAACTACTGGAACGTGAAGCACTCATACTTGATGCCGCTCAGTCTATGCTGCATCAGCACGGTTACAACTACCTGACTATGGAGCGGATTGCTGAAACGGTCGAATATTCCAAAGGCACTATTTATAACCATTTTGCCAGCAAAGAAGATCTGGTCTGCTCTCTCTGCTGTCGTTACATAAGCAATCTTATTCACGTTTTCAGACGCGCCTATCAATACCAAGGTAGTACACGAGAACGCTATTCAGCTATTGGCATCGGTTATTCGTTATACCATCAACTGCACCCGATGGACTCGCAAAATATTCAAACGGTAAAGAATAATGCAGTACGTGAAAAAATAAGTGAAAAAAAACGGACAGAAATGCAATCGCTGGAACATAAAATCACAAAAATCACAAAAAATATTGTGCAGGATGCTTTAGACTGCGGCGACCTGCATCAAAGGCACCAGAGCAATGTAAACACCATTGTTTTTGGCGGCTGGTCTATGCATTACGGCGCACTACTACTTGATAAATCTGATATACCGCTTCATGAGCTGGGGTTTAACCCAGTAGTAAAAATGCTATGGAAAAACACGAACATTTATCTCGATGGTTACCAGTGGCAACCATTAAGCAACACCAGCGATTCAACAGAGCTTTTTGACAAAATTTCAACGGCATTGTTTAAAGATGAAATACAGCGGTTAAACAGACAATAACCACCGTCGCCAGTCAAAAAATTTATAACATATACACCGCTAAAAATGAAAAACAAAAACCAGGGGAAAAACGATGATTGAGTCATACGCACGTTGGATAATACGCTGGAAATACCTGATTGTACTCATTGCTATTACCGTGGTATTTGCAGCCGCTTCTGGCGGAAGGTTTTTGGGTTTCAATAACGACTACCGAATGTTTTTCGGCGAAGATAATCCGCAGTTACTCGCATTTGAAAGAATGCAACAAACCTTTAATAAAAACGATAATATTTTATTTGTTGTTACCCCAAAATCAGGAAAAGTCTTCAGCCGAGAAACGCTCACGGCAATTAAAGACATCACTCACGAAGCTTGGCAGACTCCCTTTTCTACCCGTATTGATTCAATCACTAATCATCAACACACCACTGCTGAAGAAGATGACCTTAACGTTGGTGACTTGGTGGTTGACCCCAGCACCCTGACCGATAGCGAGTTATTAAGAATACAGTCTATTGCCATTAACGAACCCATGTTAGTGCATCGATTGATTTCACCAGACAGCAGCCATACGGGTGTCA
Organism: uncultured Thiotrichaceae bacterium; assembly: GCA_964566975.1. Classification (GTDB taxonomy): domain Bacteria; phylum Pseudomonadota; class Gammaproteobacteria; order SZUA-229; family SZUA-229. The sequence continues at coordinate 6,708 of CAZMLD010000060.1, forward strand.
ATGTCACCCTGCAATTGCCTGGAATAGCACTGGATGAAGTACCGATAGCCGCTGCTTTTGCTCGTGAATTACGACTACGAATGCTGGATAAATACCCAGAGATTGAAATTCGTCTTGTTGGTCTGGCGATGATGAACAATGCTTTTCCTGAGGCCAGCCAGAATGATTTCACCAAACTTTATCCACTGGCGCTCATTTTTATCATCTTCACTTTGCTGCTTTTATTACGCAGCATCAGTGCCACATTCGCCACCTTCATTATGGTCATTCTATCTATCATGACCGCAATGGGATTAGCGGGCTGGTCAGGCATTCTATTGTCGCCACCCGTCATGTCGGCACCAATTATGATTTTAACCATGGCCATCGCCAACGCGGTGCATCTGCTGGTCACCATGCGACATGAAATGGCAACCGGCAGAGAAAAAAATAGAGCCATTATCGAAAGTATGCGAATTAATTTTCGGCCAATTTTCGTCACCAGTATTACCACCATACTGGGCTTTTTAAGCTTAAACTTTAGTGATGCACCACCCTTTCGTGACCTTGGCAATATTGCCGCCATGGGCGTTGCAGCTGCCTTTATTTTGTCTATCACCTTCCTGCCGGCAATGGTTAGTATCTTACCCGCCAAAGGCAACCATGAAGTCGTTGGCAAACAGATGATGATAAAGTTTGGCGAGTTCGTCATCCGTCAGCAAAAAGCATTATTAATCGGCAACATACTCGTTATTAGCTTTCTGGCAGCAATGATTCCTCTTAATGAACTCAACGATAATTTTATTGAGTACTTTGATGAAGCTATCGATTTTCGTAGTGATTCTGATTACGCAGTCAAACATCTCACGGGTGTGTATTACATTGATTACGCACTCGGCACCGGTGAATCAGGCGGCATCAGTAATCCTGATTATCTCGCTGATCTGGCAAAATTTTCACGATACTTACGTTCACAACCCAATGTCATTCATGTACTGACCATTTCTGACACCTTTAAGCGCCTGAACAAAAATATGCATGGCGACCACCCAGCTTATTTCCGCTTACCCGAAGAGCGAAATCTTGCGGCGCAATATTTACTACTGTATGAAATGTCCCTGCCCTTTGGTTTAGATTTAAACAATCAAATTGATATTGATAAGTCGGCAACTAAAATCACCGTCACCTTAAATACGCTGACCTCCAATGAGGTGCTGGCTTTTGACGAAGCCACCATGCAGTGGCTAGCAGAAAACACACCTAACCTTAAGCCCTATACCTATAGTAGTGGCCCCACCCTTATGTTTGCTCATCTGGGCAAGAGAAACATTAACAGTATGCTCATTGGTACCAGCGTTGCGCTGGTTCTAATATCAGGCGTGTTGATATTTTTCCTCGGTTCAATTAAATACGGTTTCATCAGCTTAATACCCAACCTGACACCCGCAATCGCAGCGTTTGGCATTTGGGGGCTTACCGTTGGCCATGTTGGCATCGGCCTTTCTGTCGTCATCGGCATGACGTTGGGTATTGTGGTGGATGATACCGTACACTTTTTAAGCAAGTATTTACGCGCCAGGCGAGAAAAAGGCTTAAATGCAGAAGATGCCGTACGCTATGCCTTTAATCGAGTCGGACTGGCGTTACTGGTCACTTCACTGGTGCTAATCGCCGGCTTTATGATTATGGCGCAGTCGCATTTTTACCTAAATTCCAGCATGGGCTTATTAACCAGTGTGGTCATTTTGCTGGCACTTATTATTGACCTGACACTGTTACCAGCACTATTAATGAAGTTTTCTGGAAAAACTCAAACTGTTAAAACAGGAGATAAATAATGTACTCAGTAAGTCCCTTTCTAATAATAGCGGCTCTGTTATTCACACCAGTCATAATTAACGCGGATACAGCAGAAGACAGCAATGCCAAAAAAGGGCTCGCCATCGCTATCGAAGCCGATAAACGAGATACTGGTTTCAGTGACTTTACCGCTAACATGGTGATGGAACTACACAATAAACAAGGCGATGTCAGCACTCGAACCATACGTATAAGAACCCTGGAGGTTATCGGTGATGGTGATAAGTCGATGTCGATCTTCGATGAGCCAGCTGATGTACGTGGCACGGCTTTTCTGACCCATTCACACGCACTCAAGCCTGATTCACAGTGGTTATACTTACCTGCCTTAAAACGTGTCAAACGCATTAACTCAAAAAACAAATCGGGCCCGTTCATGGGCAGTGAATTTGCTTTTGAAGATTTAGCGTCCCAGGAAGTAGCAAAATACACCTATCAGTTTATTCGTTATGAAGAGGTTGATGGTGTCGATTTTTATGTTATTGAACGCTACCCCGCCTACGAACATTCTGGTTACACCCGCCAGATCGTGTGGATTAATAAAGAACGCTATACGGCGGATAAAATTGAATTCTATGACCGTAAAAATTCACTATTAAAAACATTAGTCAGCTCCGATTTCAATCAATATCTTGGCCAGTTCTGGCGGCCTCATACCATGTTAATGGAAAACCACCAAACCGGTAAAAGCACATTATTACGATGGGAAAATTTTCAATTTAAAACGGGCCTGACAGACAGGGACTTTACCCGTAGCAGCCTTAAACGAGCTAGATAAAACCACATTCCACTGTAATGAAAAAAAAATGAAAAACAAACGTACTTACCTCACTGTCCTTTATGCAATTTTTAGCAGTTTACTGCCTG
>CAZMLD010000061.1:0-9386 GCA_964566975.1 uncultured Thiotrichaceae bacterium
TCACTTTTGGCTATATTCACCACCTACAAGATGGCCTGACTCGACATTCAAAGATACGATGTGAATACTGCTCTAACACACCGACTAAACAGCTTTACCACTGAACGCTGTATTCCAGTAGCCATATAGCCATATTAAAAAACCACAGCTATAGTATGCGTACTAAAATAATGCTCTTGTAAACACCAGAAAAAGTAACGAATAGTGTAATCAAAAAAAAGGCAGGGCAGCTTTCAGATGTTTGCAGGCTGCTTATACGAGCAAGTTCATCCGTTAACAATTTAGAGAGAAAAAATGAATATCCATATCTTTTCTGGCTTAACCGCAATATTTTTAATATTATCAACTCTTTCTGCGCACGCAACTGGCTTAGTCGTCAGTGATGTATGGGTACGGGCAGCGCCACCTAATGCGCCCGCACTGGCCGCCTTTATGAAACTGGAAAACCAGTCGACTAACAAAATAACCATTGTTGGAGCAAGCACGACACTACCCGTACAACGAGTAGAGCTACATCGCACGATAATGGCAGACAATATGATGAAAATGGTTCTACAAAAAATGATTCCTGTCGCGGCAGGGTCATCGACCCTGTTAGAACCAGGCAGCTGGCATATAATGCTGATCAAGCCCGAAAGAGTGCCTGTTGTGGGTGAAACCGTTCAGCTCACTCTTGAACTGGGGGATGGCAGCAGTCAAACGATAATCGCACAGGTTAAAAAAAGAAAAATGAAGCATGGTGCAATGATGAAGCATTAAGGGTGAGTGGGCAGGAACCCATTCTTAGCACGTTTTTTTAAGCTAAAAACAATAAACACTGCGTTTTTAGGTACAAGACTAAAAAGTCACCATGAGTACTGTTATGCTAAAAAAATCAATAAGCACCGTCCTGTTTCTGATAGCTACCGTATTATTTAATGTCGGCTGTAGCCCTGCTGGCAAGCCAGCGGAAACAGAGTCCGCCACTTTATTAAGTGAAGCTCGAATAATTACAGACTTTAACCTGGTACAGTTTGGCTCGGACGGCTTTACCAGAGCTAGCATTAAGGGTCATTGGTCGTTGTTCTTCTTTGGTTATACACGCTGCCCGGATATCTGCCCGACGGCGTTATTCATGATGTCCACACTAAAGAACAAGATTGAAAACGATCCTTCTAAGGTTGTCCACCCGCCGAAAATTGTCTTTATTTCTGTTGACCCTCAGCAGGACAAACCCGAAGCCTTGCAGCAGTTTGTAACTTTCTTCCACCCTTCATTCATCGGTGCGACCGGAGAGCAGGCTGAAATTGACCAGCTTGTTCGCGAGGTAGGCGCTATCTACCAACGGGTGTATTATTCAAATAACAAAGTTGTTGTGTTTGAAAGCCAAGATAGTATCCCTGAACATCTAAAAAACGCCTATCTTATCGACCATTCTGCGGCAATATATCTATTCAACCCCGAAGGTAACTTACATGCTATTTTTGGTATGCCACACGAGCCTGAGGTGATGATTCGCGACCTTGCCGCGATTCAGCAAGCTTGGCATTAAGCTGAAATTTTATCACCATGAAAGAAAATCGTTTAACCATCATTGTCTTCCTTATCTTCGCGCTGATTTTAGCTGCCACTGGCTATCAGCTGCGCTCTACACCTGAAGTAGAGCGCGTCCGCTTACCGCTGGTACAGGGCTGCCCACTCCAGCTACAGGCCTGTAGTGCGAAGCTGCCATCAGGAGGAAAGTTTGAGTTTGAAATATCACCCAAAACACCCAGTACCACGGAAACGCTTTATTTAAATGCCCACTTCAAGCAAACCGAACCAGAAGCGGTGCGGGTCATCTTTGAAGGAAAAGACATGTATATGGGTTTTCTAGAATACGACCTCAAACGACAAGACAATTATGCTGATAGTGTCCTGTTCGCTGGCAAAGGCGGGCTTTCTATTTGTATATTAGATGTCATGCCATGGATTGTACTGCTTAATGTGAAAGTGGATAATATCATCTATGAAATACCCTTTGAGTTTGAAACCTTGCGTGTTCAATAGTAGAAAAATCATTGATTACTGAACCCATACTGCTTTCTGCCTTAGTCATGGGGCTGCTGGGCGGCATCCACTGTGCTGGCATGTGTGGCGGTATTATCTCTGCGCTAACATTTGGTATCGCCCCGGATAAACGCAAACACAGCAACACGCTAACCCTGTACCTGTTATTTTATAATTTTGGCCGAATTACCAGTTATATCATTGCCGGAATCGCAGTGGCAGCCTTGGGAATGGCGATTAAAAATATCGGTGACGCCATGATAGTCAGGCAAATATTTAGCCTGATCGCTGCCAGCGTCATGATTCTGCTCGGCCTGTATCTGACTGGCTGGTGGACAAAGGCCATCCACAAAATCGAATATGCTGGTTCATTTATCTGGAAGCTAGTCGAGCCAATGGCGAAAAAAATGATCCCTGTTAACTCTCCTGGGCAGGCACTAATGGCTGGCTTGTTGTGGGGCTGGCTGCCTTGTGGGCTGGTCTATACCGCCCTGCTACTAGCATTATCGGCAGAAAGCATTGTTCAAGGCGGTCTAATCATGGCCAGTTTCGGTATTGGTACACTACCTGCGTTGTTCAGCATCGGCTTTTTCTCGGCAAGTCTCATGCCTCACCTGCAAAAGCAGTGGTTACGTACCACTGCGGGGCTGATGGTTTTGACTTTTGGCATTTATCAACTTTTTATCTTATACGCCTAATCACACATCGTGCTTATTTGTCACCTAGTTGTATCATCCTAGAAAAATCAGTTGGATCGCGAAAGTCTACGCAAGCTATTGACGCACCTGGCAAACCAGAAAAAGCGCTCATCGCCAGTAAGGTGACTACGCGTTTTTCTGATTCACCATACACGCCAATAGCTTACGCATCTTTTTCGCGCCCAACCGATTTTTCTAGGATCATATTTTGAGGCAACAAATTATCACTGCGCAGCAGCAACTGGCTCACAAGGTTTCTTCGTTGCAATTTCTGTTTCTGAGCCATAGTCGTCGATATTTAAATTTTTAAGGTAATGTTTAAAGTCATCTGCCATGTCATCACGCTGAAGTGCAATCTCAACATTCGCCTCTAAGTAGCCGATTTTACTACCACAATCATACCGTCTTCCTTGAAAACTATAAGCAAAGATTTCTTCTGCCTTTCTCAGCTCGGCAATCGCATCGGTTAACTGTATTTCATTGCCAGCGCCACGTTCGGTGGTTTTCAGTTTATCAAATATTGCTGGCGTTAAAATATAACGCCCAACCACTGCCTGGTCGGAAGGTGCTTCTGAAGGCGCTGGTTTTTCTACAATTTTATCCACCCGTGACAATCTGTCTGCCAGCTTAGGCCCAGCTACCATACCGTATTTATCACTGTCTGCCAGTGATACTGTTTGCGTACCAATAATACTGCCCTGCTTTTCTTTATATACATCAACCATCTGTTGCATGCAGCTAGCTCCGCCATTGTTATAAATCAGGTCATCTGGCAATAAAACAGCGAAGGGTTCATTGCCAACGGCGGGCTGGGCACACAGAACTGCATGCCCCAGACCGAGTGCTTCTGACTGGCGAATAAACACACAGTTAACATGTGCTGGCAGCACATCGCGCACCACTTTTAATAATGCGTCTTTGTTACGTAAACTTAATTCGGTTTCAAGCTCATAAGCTTTATCATAGTGGTCGATAATTGCATTTTTAGTACGGCCAACAATAAATACCAGTGTATCCATGCCAGCGGCAACGGCTTCTTCCGTTGCGTATTGAATTAATGGTTTATCAACCACCGTCAACATTTCTTTTGCAATGGCTTTTGTTGCCGGTAAAAAACGTGTCCCTAATCCGGCCACGGGAAAAACAGCCGTACGTATTGTGCTCATATGAAAGTTCCTGAAATATTATCAATAAAGCTCTATTTTAGACTAAGTTAGCAGGCAAATTTAAGTGACTATGGTAAAATTTACTAATATTATAGAAAATGACGGTTTATTATGACTTACGTAGTTGTTGAAGATTGTATTAAATGCAAACACACCGATTGTGTCGATGTTTGCCCTGTTGACTGTTTCCATGAAGGACCTAACTATCTCGTTATCGACCCAGAGGAGTGTATAGACTGCACCTTGTGCGAACCTGAGTGTCCTATCGGTGCCATTTTTGCTGATGATGATGTTCCCGAAGGGCAGGAACACTTTACTGAGCTTAATGCTGAATTAAGTCTGGAATGGCCAGTCATTAATGTGAGCAAAGAATCACCGCCTGACGCGACCGAATGGGAAGGTATCGCGGACAAGTTAACATTGCTAGAACGATAAAAACGACTATACAATAGTAGCGTAAAAGACTCTGTGACGCAGCCAGCCTTTATAATCGTTCCACCTGATCAAAACATACTTCAATTTACTGCTGAATTTATCTTTGACCGATTTAGCACACTTTCTTCTCCTGTGCAGGCACCCGATTTCACTGGGCTATTTGTACTATTGCCCCACGCACAACTGACACAGCCATTCAATGAATCTCTGTGTCGCGCACTCGATGCCAAGCTGACCAGTATCATTCCACCCTGGGCTGGTACCCTGAAGGCATGGACGGAACACGTTATTACCAGCAGCTTGCCTGTGCAAAATAACACCAGCTGGCAAATAATCAACGAATATACACGCCAGCTGCTATTTATTGAGGCATTACAACAGCACCCTGACCTGTTCAAAGAAGAAAACCAGTGGCAGGTCACACAGGCTCTACTCGGCCTGTTTGACGAGCTCAGCTTAAACCAGCAAGCTATTTTCAACTCCGCTGAAGAGCTACAGCAAAAATTGCAACAGGGGTATGGAATAGAGCAACAACATGAACATCTGATAGTTGAAAGCAAGCTGGTTTACACCCTCTGGCATGCATGGCAAGAACAGCTGGATGGAAATCAGCTCTATGACGAAACGGCTAATTATCTTAGACGCTTAAAAAACGCACAGGAGCAAATCAGGGCGCAAGGCAACAAACAACACTTCATCTGCCTGGGACTTAGCCACTACACAAAAACCGAGCAGGACTTTATACAAACGTTAATTAACAATAAACAATGCCAGGTTATTGAGTTTGCCAGTACCTTTATATCAGGGGATGAACAGTACTTAAGCAGGACCGAGGAAAGCCATACTATTAAAGCTGATGTGAAAAGCAAAGAGGCAACCGTTATTAAAATCCGCAGTGAATACACTGCTTTTATTAGCGAGGTCTTCTCCCCAGCTGCACAATCATTTAAGCAACGCGCGGTAGATTTTGCCAAAGATCACCCTGAAATTTCGTCAGACAACATCCTTTTCTCCACTTACCTCGCCAACAATGAGGAGCAACAAATACGAGCAGTTGACTACTATGTTCGGCTCAAGTTGCTAGATGGAAAAAATAAAATTGCCATTATTAGTGAAGACAGAAAACTATCACGCCGTTTGCGAGCATTGCTCGAACGCGCAAACATTCATCTACTGGACAAAGCGGGCTGGTCACTGGCAACCACACAGGCAGCAACGATTATTGAACGCTGGCTGGAGTGTATTGAGGAAGACTTTAGCGCTTATGCCCTGCTCGATTGTTTAAAATCACCTTTTATCAACCTCGCTGCCAATACTGGAACGACGGCTAGTGATTTCAAAAAAAACATCTACCGCTTTGAGCATGATTTAATTCTTCATGAAAATGTCAGCAGTAACATCAATCAGTACAAAAACAAATTAAAGCAACGCCTGTACCGCCTTAGCCACTGGCCAGAAAATACTTACGACGACTTAATCAACACTCTAAATTATATTCAGCAAACTGCCGCACCATTAACAACACTTTATACTGGCAAAAAAGCCATATCTTTATCTGAGTTTATTGATGCTTTATTACAGAGCCTGCAACAACTTGGTGTGATGAAAAATTATCAGAATGATAATGCCGGTCTTGTCTTGCTTAAAACTCTTGATGCATTAAAGCAAAGTACCCGCTACGCAAACCCCAAATTAAGCTGGTATGATTGTCGCATCTGGTTAGGCTCGGCGTTAGAATCACAAAATTTTACACCACTATCAAACAACGCTCGCCACAACTGCCACCAAGTACAATTAATGACGCTAGAACAAGCTTCTCATCTTCATTTTGACTGTATTGTTATTGCTGCTGTCGAGGCACAGCACTTCCCCGGAAGTGCAAAAAACCAGCCATTTTTTAATCAGGCGGTACGTGCATCACTGAGGCTAAAAACATGGGAAATACAGCGTAAACAACGCCACGAATTGTTCAATCGCGTATTACTGTCGGCACCTGATATTTTATTAACTGCCTGTCACACTGACAACGGTGAAGAAAAACCTGTTTCACCCTGGTTAGAATTACTCATCAATTTTTATCAACTAAGCTTTAATAAAAAGCCGGATAATCTACAGTTACAACAACTGATGCAGCCAAACCAGATGGCAGACAATGAAGTATTTAACTGCGATGATGAAAAACTTCCACAACAGACATCGCAACCTGCTCCGGTTATTGCTCAAGATTTAATTCCCGATAGCGTTTCGGCAAGTGCCTACCAACGCATTATTAACTGTCCTTACCAATATTTCAGCGCCGATGCGCTGCAACTAAAAGCACTAGAAGAATTAAGCGAGGAATTAAAAAAAGCAGATTACGGCGAACGTATTCACCTCATTTTACAGTGCTTTCATAATGGGCATAAGCACTACGGTAAAGCATTCAACCAGCCAGTAAACGATGAGAATGCCCAGCAGGCAGAGCGACATCTATTTTTATTATCAACAAAAATATTTCTCGCTGATTTAGAAAATAACGTATTACACAGAAGCTGGTTATATCGCTGGCAAAAACACATCCCTGCCTATATCAACTGGCAGATTAAACATCAACAGGACTGGTCTATCTTCCTCAGCGAAAAAAATCTTGAGGCCGTACTCATCGCACCGCCATCCATGGCTCCTTGCGAAATACCGTCCTTCCTAGACATAATCGCACCGCCATCCATGGCTCCTTGCGAAATACCGTCCTTCCTAGACATAATCGCACCGCCATCCATGGCTCCTTGCGAAATACCGTCCTTCCTAGACACAAATGAAAGCGTAAAAATTGTTGGCCGAATTGATCGTATTGATGAAAGTAAGAAAAATAACTCACACGCTATTATCGATTACAAAACAGGAAAAACCGCACTCCAGAAGGACATTGATAGCGGTGAAAACGTGCAGCTTGCTATCTATGCCATGCTTGACAAGAAGACAGACCATGTCAGTTATCTGTCAGTGGATTCTTCTCATCAAAAAGTTGAGACAAAATCATATCTATCCGGTGAAGAATTAGCACTGAACCGTGAGCAGAATAAGCAACGTTTAACTGAATTATTTAAGGCAATGAATAGCAATGCGCCCATGTCTGCCTGGGGTGATGCTACGGTCTGTCGCTACTGCAATTTTTCTGGGCTATGCCGAAAGGCAGAATGGGCATGAGCTATAACAGCTTAAGTCTAAACTAACAGCCATCATAAAAGGGGCATTCAACTTGGAGATGTTCTCTATCTCACCGCAAATAAAGAACCCTTCACGCTGTTAAAATACACATGCCCATTATCAATTACCGCAGCAGAGTAAATATTACCGTCAACTTTATATTTCCATCGTAACTGACCATCTCGGGTTCGTAAAGCATATAAATGCCCATCAGTACTCCCTACATAAACCGTATTTGATGCAATTGTGATCGGTGAAAAAACAGCAGCCTCAGTGCGAAACTCCCATTCACGTTTACCATCGTCTGCATCAAAGGCATAAACATAACCGTCTTTACTACCAATGAAAACTTTACCGTCATAAAGAGCCGGCGATGATAACACTGGCCCCGCTGTTTTCTTGACCCAGCTTTGCTGCCCAGTTTGAATATTAACCGCATAAACATTTTTATCATCACTGCCAAAATAAACATTTGAAGAATTAACCGCAGGTGATGAGTGAATTTTGCCTTTTGCCTTAAACCGCCAAAACTCCTGACCGGTATTAATATTTACCGAAATCATCTCTCCTTCTAGCGTGCCAAAGAAAATATGCTCCCCATAGATAGCAGGTGAACTATAGATTGGTGCGCCAGCATTAAAAATCCATTTTCTAAAACCCGTATCCGCATCCACCGCGTAAAGATTGCCATCTTCACTAGCAAAATAAACAATACCTTTATGAATGAGAGGTGAAGAAGATATTGGGCCGTTGGTTTCTAGCTGCCACAGAATCGCACGCGTATCTTCATCAATGGCATAAAAAGTTTTATCCCAGCTGCCAAGATAAATAATGCCATTAGATATGGCAGGCGTTGATTCAATCTTGCCACCGGTTTCAAAACGCCATTTTTTTTGTCCACTATTTTGGTCAATAGCATATAAGTGATGATCATTGCTACCCAGATAAACGATTCCATTCGCGATTGCTGGTGATGAATAGGTTTTGTCTGGAGCGCTAAATTTCCACTTCAGGCGCTCTAACCGGGTGGGTCCGGACTCATTGAAGACTGCTGTACGATTCACATCAGCGCGGAACATGCTGGTATGGCCAGCACCGCATGAAGTAAGAGCCATTACTGATGCCACAATAACTAGCAATAAAATCACTTTAACCGAAGATTTATTGTTTTTTTTGAACACGCTATTCATTCTCTGTTATTCCTGTATTTTTTTGTTTGCATCCAGCATCACCATGTTTGATAACAATGACGCACGGATACTAACGCCCTGTATAACTGGCCATTTTATATGACGTTCAGCGAAGCGAAACGGCGTATAAAATAGTCAAGTTGATGAAATTGTTAGGTTATTTTTTGATCTATAACTTAGCGCCTGTTGTGAACAACCTAAATCCTGGTTGTTCTGTAAAAAATGCTTCGCCCATCATTATTCCGCTTCCAGTGAGTTCCTTTATATAGCCACAAGCACCATTAAAATCACCATGTGCTTCAATTATAAGGCTCGCAATTGGGATTCCAGAAGTGCGTTCAAGTGTCGCGTTATCAAGATTAGTGATTTTATAAACGACACAACCACGATATATGTTTCCTGTTGAAATAGTAGGGGTTACTATTAAATAATCTTGATTATTAACTGATACAAGCTCAGAGGCCGAAAAGCCATTGTATGAAGATTTAATTATGTTTGCTTCACTGCCTTCAATGAAATCACCAAGATAAATACAATTCCCCATATTATGATTACAGCGAAGTAAAATAATTTTACCTGACGATGAACCTTTTGCACAAAGTAACGAAACATAAATCCCGTTACTCTTAGGCAAGACACCCGGCTCGGTAAATGCTGCGCAATCGCTTAGTGCAGTTGTAAAT
>CAZMLD010000062.1:0-3335 GCA_964566975.1 uncultured Thiotrichaceae bacterium
GAAAGCCTCAAACAACTTAATATTGATAGTGAGAGCCAAATAAGCAATCTAAATATCTTGCTTATCAGCAGCGAAAAAAACCTCAAACAGCTCACAACTGAGAGTACAAGTGAAATAAGTGATTTACGTAGCCAGCTACTGGTCTCAAAGGAAAACGTCAAGCAACTCAACATTAGCAGTGAAAGTAAACTAAGCAGTATGAATACACAGCTCATTGTGGTTCATGAAAAACTCAAACAGCTAAATATTAATCTCGCGCAAAAAGACAATGCTTTAACAGAAGAGCGTCAAAGAGTGATTCTCGTCACCCAGCGGCACGATAGCAAGGCACACAGGCTATCCAGTCTTGAAGATGATTTTGGCTCCTTACAGGTTAAATATGACAAACTATTCAAACCTGCACGCACAGATAAAGGCAAATACGTGGTCAGTATCCGCTTTGAACGTATTAATGGCATCGAGCAGATTCACTTTAACGATTCCAGCACAGAAAACTTTACACCAGTAAGCCGGACGCAGTTACACCGCACACTGGCTAAATTACAGGAGCAACATACCGACAAGCTGTATTTAAGAATTATTATCCCACAGGAAAGTAACCTTACTTTCAACGAGGCGTGGGAATTCACCAAAGAAACATTGCACCAGTACGACTATTATTATCAATAACAGACTCACGCAACACCGTTTTTCTGTTGCTATGAGTTTATCCGAGAATAGAGAGCCTACTGTTGTTTCATCACCCATTCCTGTTATGATGACAGCATCATTCATCTCACTTTACGGTGAGGCTGGTGAATGCCCATATAACAAAAAAATAGGTAATCCATGATGAATCAACACCAACAAAAAACACCTGGGAAAACGCAGGTATTACGATTAGTGACTTTCGCCACACTACTTCTTGTTGCCTCGTGGTCTTTCGCCAACCCCGCTGCCTCACAGGGCGATGCAAACCACCCTTCTTTTGTCATTAAAGCAACACTAAGCAAAATAACCGCTTTCAATAGTAACGCAGACAGAGTTAGTCCAATGCGGCTCCGTGGTTTTATAGAAAATGAGATTATTCCTCAATTTGACTTCAACAACATGTCGCACTGGATTACCGGCCGATACGCACGCCACATGTCTGCTGAAGACAAAGCCGACTTCCAGCGTAATTTACGTGAAACCTTCTTGTCCAGCCTGTCGAAACATCTGGGAAGCTTTGATGCCAGAAACACGCGTGTTAAATTTCATCGCGTACGTTACCGTGGGCAGGATGAAGCTTTTGTTGGCACCAGTATTTTCCGACCTGATGCCTTACCCGTGCGACTTGATTTTCGTATGCGCCACGATGGAAACAACTGGAGAATCATCGATATACAAGCCAATGGCTCTAGCGCCGTACTGTTTTATCGTCGTCACTTTATGTCTCAACTACGGCAGTTTCAAAGGCAACAGCGTCGTTTTCACTAACCAACATATCTTCCTGGACAGCCAGATTCTCGGACAAGCTCCTAGGCTATCCAGGATAAACTTTTCTGAACATGAATGAAAATAGCAGTAACGTAAAAAAGGGTAAGAAAGAACCTGTAAAACAGCGCAGAGGCATAGCACCACTCATTGTTTTTTCATTTCTTATCGCCTTCGTTATCTTTCTTTTTAGTCGGCACGAGCCACTCGACACGATAGCCTGCACGCCTGAAATTATTGCCAGCGACCCTGATGTCATCATGCTAGGCACTTGGTGGTGCGGCTCCTGCCATCATGCAAAAAGATTTTTTCAGAACAATAATATTCATTATTGTGAATACGATGTGGAAAATACAGTCATCGGAAAACAGCTATACCAGAAACACGGCGCAACCGCAGTCCCTATATTATTAATAGGTGAATATCGATTAATCGGTTTCAACGCGCAACGAATAGAAGCCGCATTGGCTTCGACAAAGGCTAACCAGGAAAATACTAATTAACTATTATGTTGACAAAATTACAAGCATTTTTTGACCAGCACCTAAACGAAAATACCAAAAACACCGAAACCAGCATACCGCTTGAGCACCGTTTACAAATGGCGACAGCAGCATTAATGGTAGAGATGCTGGATGCGGATGAACAAGTCAGCTCAGAAGAAGAAAAAAAATTACGGCATATTCTTAAACAGCGTTTCACTCTGAACACAGAAGAAATAGAAGCGTTAATCAGCCTGGCGCATAATGAGAAACATGAAGCGACAGATTACTTCGCATTCACTTCCTTAATTAATGAACACTACACGCAACAGCAAAAAATAAAACTGGTGGAAGACCTGTGGCAACTGGCTTATGCCGATAGTGAATTGGACAAATATGAAGAACATCTGTTACGCCGTCTGGCTGATCTATTACATGTACCACATAAAGATTTTATTCGCACTAAACACAAAGTTTTAAAGCCTTGAATTTATCGCAAGGACGCAGCTCTCTGAAGCCTTTTTAGTGCAACGAGCTCTCCGCTCCCCATCTTTTATAATAGCGTTCAACCACTTCACGCACTTCATCCGGATACGCAATAGCATTCATTTGCTGCATACCATCTTTAAAAAACTGTCGCGCATCCTGCGGCAGGTTTTTCACCAAACTGTCATACGCCTGCTCTATTAACGCCGGGTTATGGCTACGCGTAGCCACAATACCGTAATTTAAATTTAAAACACGCCAAGGTCGCATCATAGTCGTTTGTTCAGCATCACGTCTAATTTCGCTATCACAGGCTTCAATCACCTCTTTAATGACCGTTGTTAAATCGGCAATTAAATGTGTTTCTGTTAACTCATTGGCATATTCTGCCAGCGAATTAACCAGCATATCAATTTGTGTCAATTTGCCGCCATGCCGAACAACCCATAACGAAACAGGCAGGCTTAAACGTAATAAGTCCCTATTCCTTTCGCCTGTTTTATTTTGTACAAAAGTCACCATGGCTTCGAGTATTTCAAGCGTATCACGCCCTGCTTTACTTATCTCTTTCTCCTCCAGCATACCTATGTTTTCAGCGCTCATCTGTTTTTTCACCGTACTGTCTGCATCCACTCTTGCCATGACGTCAATAGCCTGATCCATCGCAACTAGCAGTTGATATGGCGAGTTCAGTTCTGCCTGATCCTTTTTTGGCGCCTCATCTTGCAGATGCTTTTCCACAGCATGATGAAACAGATCCCTAAAGGTTTCGGCATTAAATATAAAACTCATCATCTCGAAAACACCTTTATTACCATTTAGCAGCTTGTTAAAAATAGTACTATTTTTCAATTATTATAAGTTAAGATAGCTAAAAACCCCAAGGAAGTTCTGACTGACGGCTAAACTTGT
>CAZMLD010000062.1:3435-4497 GCA_964566975.1 uncultured Thiotrichaceae bacterium
ACAGTCTCCACCAAATCGATACTTCTATGCAAGCCAACTCATTTTTACAACCACTGATTAACCTCATGACACCTATATTAATTCAATCGTCCGATACCATGGACAAGCTTGTTCAACAGCTAAGCAATGAAAAAGTCATTGCCGTTGATACTGAGTTTTTTCGTGAAACAAGCTACTACCCAAAACTGGCACTGGTGCAAATTGCGACTGATTCCATCGTCGCCTGTATCGACCCATTAGCCTTTGACGCAAGGTCTTCGCTAAAAAAATTACTGTTAAACGAAAACACCATAAAAATCATTCATTCCTGCTCACAAGATCTGGAAGTGCTGTTTTATTACCTGGGGCAGGCTCCGCGCAACGTTTATGACACACAAATTGCTAATGCCCTGCTCAGTAAACAGCACCAGGTGAGCTATGCTTCATTAGTTGAAAGTGAGCTTAATGTGCAAATAGATAAATCACAAACTCGCAGCAACTGGCTACAACGCCCGTTAACTAAAAAGCAAATACAATATGCGGGAGATGACGTTTATTATTTATACCAGCTACATTCGGTACTTGAGAAAAAGTTGCACAACACAAACAGAAAGACCTGGTTTGATGAAGAGTCATCACTATTATTAAACAGTGAAAATAATTTTCAGGTTGCCAGCGATAAACTATGGCGACGGGTTAAAGGCGCAACCGCATTAAAGAAAAGCCAACTGGTTATCGTGCAATTTATTGCTCTATGGCGCGAACAGCTTGCACAGGAAAATGACAAAACACGTAGAAAAATTTTATCTGATGAAACCGTTCTGCATCTCGCCATTAATCCACCTGATAGCCCTGCTATTCTCAAGCAGCACTTTGACCGCCACACGCATTTCAATGATGAAGAAATACAGCAATTATTTGAAACCATACAGGCGGCTATGAACTGCCCAGAACAGCAATGGCCAGATAACCGCTTTTCTGCTTTAGATGAAAAACAGAAAATAGTGCTAAAAACGTTACAGCACTATGTCAACAGTCAGGCTGAAAAACTGGGTGTTTCAAGTGCCATTTTATGCTCAAGGA
>CAZMLD010000062.1:4597-9373 GCA_964566975.1 uncultured Thiotrichaceae bacterium
TATGAATACGATAATCCGCAATTTTTTTAAATTTACATTTATTTTTGTCCTGTCACTAGCCAGCTTCAGTAGCTACGCCGAAAACTCGAAAGAGTTTGGTGATTACGTCATACATTACAACGCCTTCAGAAGCGACGCCCTGTCACCAGAAATGGCAAAAGAGTATGGCTTAACTCGCGCTAGCAATCGTGTACTGATCAATATTGTGGTACTGAGGAAAGTCCTAAAAACCACCGGCAAACCCATCACCGCTAAGGTAACTGGCCATGCCAGCAACTTGGCTGGTCAGCTAAAGGCGCTGGAGTTTAAGGAAATCACCTCAGGCAATGCTATTTATTATCTGGCTGATATAAAAATCAGTGGCGGTGGCGAATTCCTCAGATTTAATCTACAAATAATCCCCGAAGGTGAAACTCGCGCAGCAAGACTACGCTTTAACCAACACTTCTCCTCTTTTTAAAACCTCAATGTAACCCGATAAAAAATCATTTTTCCTGCTTTTATCGGGTTAGTTTTTATACACAGTCGGAGTTAAGACATTAATCGTTGCATAAGTTTTGACTATACAAACGTAATCGTCGCCTGCACTCTCTTAGATGACGAGCTGAGCGCATCTATGACGTACTAATTATCAACATCCTGTTGTGGCAATTTTGTTTCTACTACTTGCTTGCCTAACAAAACAATATACCCCTGTTGTCGCTCACCAAACTCTTTATTTGGAAACACCGTGATGTCTTGGCCTGATGCCTCAGCGCCAGCATACTCAAAACTATACAGGCGACAGATCTGTATTCCGCTAGGGCTCCTGCGCAACCATGTGCGTTGCCGAGTAACGGTGGCATCCAGAAGTTGAAAACCCGCATTCATACACTTCTGCTGGCACACAACGAGGGCGGTTTCATTGCATTGTTGCGTATCCCACCAGTACCAGGCAACAACAAGTATGAAAATTATAAGCAGTAAATTTTCCATCATGCATCATTCTTCTAAATCAACTCGAAATCATTGTAGTACTCTAATAGCATCGTACATGATTTTCAGATAAAATTATCAATTTACTGACTACTGAGAGACACTATGCCTGCGGATGAGGAAACTTTGGTGCGACCTAGCTCATACAGCTATGAAGAATTACTAACCTGTAGCCAGGGTGAACTGTTTGGCCCTGGCAATGCCCAACTACCAGCACCTAACATGCTAATGATGGACCGTATTACCCATATCGCTGACCATGGCGGCACATATGGCAAAGGTGAAATTAGAGCCGAGCTAGATATAAAGCCTGATTTATGGTTTTTTGACTGCCACTTTAAAAACGATCCAGTCATGCCAGGCTGCCTTGGTTTAGACGCCATGTGGCAGATAGTCGGTTTCCACCTTGGCTGGCTGGGTCATCCTGGTCGTGGTCGGGCATTAGGGGTCAATGAGGTCAAGTTTACCGGCCAGGTATTGCCAACAGGGAAACGGGTCAAATACCAGATTGATATAAAACGTGTTATCGCTCGTGGACTGGTCATGGGCATCGCCGATGCAACGATGTCGATTGATGACCGTGAGATATATACAGCGAAAAATTTACGTGTGGGTTTATTTACTTCAACTGAAGATTTTTAGAGATACCCATTAGCAAACAATAACAGGCAATCATTATGAAACGAGTAGTAATTTCTGGCATCGGGATTGTTTCCTGTCTCGGCAATGAAAAAAATGCGGTACTGGAATCACTGCAACAGGGTCGTTCAGGTATTAAATTTAAACAGGCGTATGCCGATATTGGCATGCGCAGCCATGTGGCTGGCAGCGTTGATATCAACACCGCTGACTTTATAGACCGTAAAGTCAAACGATTTATGGGTGATGCTGCTGCCTTTGCCTATATTTCCATGCAACAGGCAATAGATGACGCGAAGCTGGACGACAGCATGGTATCAAACATTCGCACCGGCCTTATCATGGGTTCTGGTGGTGCTTCATCCGCCAACCAGGTTGAGGCTGCCGACATCCTGCGTGAAAAAGGCATTCGTCGCGTTGGTCCCTACATGGTGCCACGCACCATGGCCAGTACCGTGTCCGCCTGCCTCGCCACCCCGTTTCACATTAAAGGCGTTAATTACTCCATCAGCTCTGCCTGCGCCACCAGTACGCACTGCATTGGTAATGCGTATGAATTAATTCAACTGGGTAAGCAGGATATTATTTTTGCCGGTGGTGGTGAAGAAGAGCACTGGTCGCTCAGCATGTTATTTGATGCCATGGGCGCACTTTCGACCAAATATAATGAAACCCCAGAAAAAGCATCGCGCACCTACGATGCCAATCGTGACGGCTTTGTCATCGCCGGCGGTGGCGCCACAGTAGTAGTCGAAGAACTGGAACATGCGCTAAAACGTGGCGCACCCATTTATGCAGAACTGGTCGGTTACGGCGCAACCTCGGATGGGTTGGATATGGTTGCACCGTCTGGCGAAGGCGCTATCCGCTGTATGCAGATGGCGATGCACGGTATTGAAGAGAACCTAGATTACATTAACTCTCATGGTACCAGCACACCCGTAGGTGATTCAAAAGAACTTTACGCCATCAAGGAAACTTTTGGTGACAACATTCCAGCCATTAGCTCCAGCAAGTCGCTAGCGGGTCACTCCCTTGGGGCATCGGGTGCACAAGAAGCGATTTATACCATGCTGATGATGCAGCATAACTTCATTCAGGCGTCGGCAAATATCGAAACCATAGATGAAAGCGCGGTTAATATGCCCATCGTCACAAAACGTCAGGACAATGTTGATATCAACCTTGCCATGTCGAATAACTTTGGCTTTGGCGGCACTAACGCCTGTCTGGTAATGAAGAAATTTAGCTAACAACTCGGCCTTCCCTGTCAGTACGCCATTTGTAAGACAGACCCCGTTTTTTGCCAGAACTGCTGACCGATCTGTTTCTGGTAGACCTGCTGCTGACAGGTTTGCTTTTAACAGACTCGCTTTTAACTAATGGGCATCTCTAAAAACCTAGATTTTTGTTCGAGTTCAAGGCGGATGGATTTTGAGAACCGCAGTGTATATGAAATACATGAGGATCGCAGTTGTCATCCAACGCTGAAACCGGGCAAAAAGATGGTTTTTAGAGGTGCCCTAATATGATGCTGGCAGATATAAAATAGCGTGGGGATAATATTCGCACTTTTTTATTCTGGTGCTACAATTACAGGTATTATAAAATCAAATATTACCTGCGAACATATGGACACAAACTTACAAAGCCAGCACCACAGACAAACAACCATGCGCCGAAACACGACTAGCCTTACTCTTTTAATTGCCACGCTGTTATTCACTGCCAGCGCCCTCGCCAGTCGCCCGGCCATGGAGAACAGCAGCCAGCATGTCAATCACCACGCCGAAGAACCCAGATTTAACGCACCACATCAAGCCGTAAACTCTCCCGCTGAAATGATAATGCAACAACCCGAGCAGTCGACGAGACAGCAAACCGGTGATGTCTTACAGCTACCGGCAAAAGAGATGCAGGTGGGTGAAACCCTAAATATAAAATTGTTAGACTCGCCACGTCGCGGCATGAGTATGGACAAGGTTCAATCCATTTTTGGACAGCCCATTGCCATGTCCGCCAGCGTAGGCAAGCCACCCATCACGCGCTGGACATATCATGATCGCATCGTCTTTTTTGAACATGCCACGGTCATACATGCGGTCGCACGATAGCCGCTCTCAGATTAAATGCAGCCAGAGCTCGCTACGAAATGGCCATATAGCCCACTACAACGCTTACATAGCCCCTTACTAGACAAAAAAAACATTACTCTCTACGTTAAACGTGATGACTTAATTCATCCTCTGTTTGGCGGTAACAAATGGCGCAAGCTAAAATACAATCTGATTTATGCTCGGGAAAACCGCTTCGATACCCTGCTAACATTTGGCGGCGCATGGTCAAACCATATTTATGCCACTGCCGCAGCGGGCAAACATTTTGGCTTTAAAACCATCGGCATTATTCGAGGCGAAGCCCACTCCCCCCTCAATGCCACCCTGGCTTTTGCCAGAACATGCGGCATGCAACTGCATTACATTACCCGATCTGCATACCGACAAAAAACAGAGCATGCCTATTTACAAAGCTTAAAACAGCAGTTTGGTCATGTTTATATCTTGCCTGAAGGTGGCAGTAATTTACTTGCCATAAAAGGCTGCAAAGAAATAGTGAATGAAATCGAACATCAAATGGCACGACCCTTTGATGTTATTTGCTGCGCCAGCGGTACAGGCGGCACTCTAGCCGGCCTGATAGCTGCACTCAAACCAGAACAAAAAGCCATCGGCTTCTGCGCCCTTAAAGACGGCGACTTCCTGACCAAAGAGGTCACGACACTGCTGCAGAAAAACACCCAGAGCGAAAACTGGCATCTGGAAACCGATTTTCACTTTGGCGGTTATGCAAAAATAAATAACGAATTACTTGGCTTTATGAGAAAATTTCAAGCCCAGTATGGTTTTACGCTCGATGCTGTGTATACCAGCAAGATGTTCTACGGTTTATTAAAACGCATAGAAACAAACACCTTTAAGCCTGGCAGCAGCATTGTCGCTATACATAGTGGAGGGCTACAGGGCAACAAAGGTTTTAAGCTTTAAAGTCCCCGATAGGGGATCCGTAAATCCCACGCCTTTAGGCGGCTAGGGTTAAGTGGAAGCATAATTAATCTCGTTACTTGCCTGTTACGCTCCGTCATTCCCGCATGTTTCTAGCGGG
>CAZMLD010000063.1:0-9295 GCA_964566975.1 uncultured Thiotrichaceae bacterium
ATGGCGGCACTGGTATCGCGGTGGGCATGGCAACCGACATTCCACCACACAATTTAAAAGAAGTCGCTAGTGCCTGTGTGCGTCTTCTGGAAAGTCCAAAGTCTACCCTGGAAGAATTGTGTGAGCATATCAAAGGCCCCGACTTTCCGACTGAAGCCGAGATCATAACGCCGGCAAAAGATATTCTGGAAATCTACCAGACTGGTCGTGGCGGTATTCGTCAGCGTGCGGTTTATGAAATGGAAGACGGTGTGGTGATTATCACCGCACTGCCTTACCAGGTTTCCGGGGCTAAAATACTGGAACAGATTGCGGCACAAATGCAGGCAAAAAAATTGCCTATGGTGGAAGATTTACGTGATGAGTCAGATCACGAAAACCCAACTCGGCTGCTCATTATGCCGCGCTCTAATCGGGTGGACATCGAACAGCTAATGACACATCTTTTTGCCACCACCGCTCTTGAACGTAGTTACCGCGTCAATATGAATATGATCGGCATTGATGGTCGACCTCAGGTTAAAGATTTACGTTCGTTGCTCGTAGAATGGCTGACATTTAGAACGGTTACTGTGCGTCGCCGCTTGCAATGGCGGCTGGATAAAGTAAACAAACGTTTGCACATACTCGATGCGTTGTTAATTGCGTTTTTAAACATTGATGAAGTGATTGCGATTATTCGTGAAAATGACAAGCCGAAGCCGGTATTGATGTCACGGTTTAGCATCACTGATATTCAGGCAGAAGCCATTCTTGACCTGAAATTACGGCATCTGGCAAAACTTGAAGAAATGAAAATTCGAGATGAGCAAAAAAAGCTGGCAGAAGATCGTGATTATTTAGAAAAAATACTGGGCTCTGCAAGCCGTTTAAAAACCCTGATTCGAAAAGAAATTATTGCCGATGCAGAAAAATATGGTGATGATAGACGCTCACCGATTGTGCAACGACATGCAGCGCAGGCACTGGATGAGTCTGCGTTACTACCAAGCGAAGCCATCACCGTGGTGTTATCCAGCAAGGGCTGGGTGCGCTCGGCGAAGGGTCACGATATTGACACGACAAAACTAAACTACAAAGCAGGCGATGCTTATCTGGATTCAGCGCAGGGTAAATCTGATCAGCTAGCGGTATTTCTCGACTCTGCCGGTCGCGCCTATACTTTGCCAGCACATAAACTACCGTCTGCCAGAAGTCAGGGAGATCCGCTAAGCGGGTATTTCACACTCTCAGCGGGCGCATATTTTGTAGCTGTGCTCATCGGCGATGTGGATGATCTCTATCTGCTGAGCAGTAATTTTGGTTACGGCTTTGTGGTGCGATTAGGCGATATGCAGGCGAGTGCAAAAAAAGGCAAGGCTGTGCTCAATGTCGGTAAGCAGGCGCAGGCACTAGCACCGGTAAAAGTGACGGAGGTGGCAACGGATCAGATTGCAGTGGTGAGTTCCGCTGGCCATATATTGCTCACACCTGTTGCACAGTTGCCGCAGATGGCAAAAGGAAAAGGCAATAAAATCATTAATATTCCGGCGAAACTTTTAAGAGACGGTGATGAACTTGTTAGCGCCATTACCGTCATACCCGAAGGTAGAAAACTGATTGTCCATTCAGGTAAAAAACACAAAACCATGAAGCCTGCTGAGCTAGAAAACTATGCGGGTGAAAGAGGGCGGCGCGGCTTAAAGCTGTCGCAGGGTTACCGCTTAGTGGATAAACTTGTTGTCGAATAAGTGTTGTTTTTCTCTTGAAACGGGTTGATGTTATCGCCATTGTTTTCTCCTGTTGAGAATAAAATTTATATGCCTCTGCGTTTAACTCAGCACAGTACCGTGGTTAGGGCGTAGGTTATTGATTTTTCAGGAATCTGTAGCATGGATGCTACAGTAGAGCGTACATGGATGTATTCACAGCGACCTGAAAAATCAATAACCTGCGTCCTTACCTCATAATAATGCTGAGCTAAATGCAGAGGCATGTAAATTTATATGGTCGCTCGTTAGTGAATGGTCATATATCCATGTTTTGATTTTATCTTTGAGGTTTACATGAAACGTATTGGTTTGTTTTTGATGACTAATCTGGCCATTATGGTGGTCTTAAGCGTGGTATTTAGCCTGCTAGGCATTGACTCCCTGCTGGCAGAAAATAATGTTGACCTTAACTTGCAGGCGCTGCTGGTGTTTTCTGCGGTAATCGGTATGACCGGTTCCTTTATTTCGTTAGCTATTTCTAAATGGTCAGCCAAGCGTATGACTGGGGCGAAGGTGATTACCGAGCCGCAAAATAAAACACAACGCTGGCTGCTGGAAACCGTTAAACGCCAGGCAGCACAGGCAGGTATTAAAATGCCTGAGGTGGCGATTTATCAATCGCCCGATATTAATGCGTTTGCAACTGGTATGAGCCGTAACAATGCACTGGTTGCGGTCAGTAGCGGTTTGCTTGAAGGTATGAGCATGGATGAAGCAGAAGCGGTGCTAGCACATGAAGTCAGCCATGTTGCCAATGGTGATATGGTGACGCTGGCACTCATCCAGGGCGTAGTCAATACCTTTGTGATCTTCGCCTCACGAGTTGTCGGCCATATTGTTGACCGCGTGATTCTTAAAAACCAGAGTGGCCATGGCATCGGCTTTTTTATCTCTTCGATGATTGCTCAGGTTATTTTTGGAATTTTGGCCAGTACCATTGTCATGTATTTTTCACGGGCCAGAGAATTTAAAGCGGATGCAGGTGCAGCCGAGCTGGTTGGCAGTGAAAAGATGGTTGCCGCCTTACAGCGCTTGCAGCGTATCAGCCAACCAGCCAGTTTGCCTGATCAGATGGCAGCGTTCGCTATTAATGTGGGTGTGGCAGGTGGCTTTAAAAAGTTGTTTTCAAGTCACCCGCCGCTGGAACAGCGAATTGCGGCGCTACGGTCACGTTAGGAAAAATAACCGACGACCGTAGTGAAAATATCAAACGGTGGCGAGGCTCTACCTGTATCGTTGGGGTATCAAGCTTGATATGGACAGCAACGTTGCCTGCTGTTGTTGACGTTTAGCCAATCAAGACGTGTATTATCTGGCTGACATGAAACATGTCGCTGCTAATATCGTATGATGGCTGTAGGGAGTGGCTGTATGTTCTGCTACGTCTATAATGGTTAGAAAGTTAGCCGGACATCTCAGTAAAGTCATAATCCATTTTTGGCAAAGGTTCCTGCAGAAAGTAACCCTGAATAAAGTTAACACCCATGCCCCAGAGTATGGATAGGCTGGCGGCATCGGGTACGTGTTGCGCTATCGTCAGTTTGCCTAATTTGGCTGCTTCTTCTGCTAACATCCTGATGGACTCCTGGTTTTTCGGGCTGCCAGCCAGGTCGTCCATAAAATTACGCTCTATACGTATGTAATCGACATGAATATGCTCAAGTAGCTGAAGTGGACTAGAGCCAGTGCTAAAGTCGTCCAGCAGAAATCCACAGTTAAGTTTTTTCAGGTTTAGTGACAGGTTCTTTGCATTTTTTAAATGGGTGGCTGCGGTTACTGCCTTCACTGCAAAGTTTAAGGTGTTGGCCGGAATTTGCTTTTCTTTAATTTGATAACTGAGCCAGTCGATTAAGGTTTTATCTTTGATTGAAGCGGCAGATAATTTAATAAAGAAACGCGTATGTTTGCCTGGTTGTTTTCTAAGTTTGTATTCCTGAATGGTTTTATATAATACCCAGCGATCAATGGCGATGTCCATACCAACGCGTTCAGCGGCAGGTAAAAAATCCTGCGGCATAATGAGCGGCTCCTGTTCTTGTGTTTGCATTCTGACGAAAACTTCATAGCGCTCATCAGTGTCACCGTGCAGGCTGACGATAGGCTGGAAATGCAGCAGAAATTTGTCATTTTTCAGGGCATCAGTGAGTTGCACTTTAAACTTGGCATCAACTTCATGTCGCGTGAGTTCACCTTTTCGAGGCGTGTAAGTGTGGATCTGATTGGTGCCGATTTTAGTGGCTATGGTGACGGCTTTTTCTGAGCGGGCCAAAACATCATCGTAGTCAGGAGAATCACTGTCTATAAGTGTAATGCCGATGCTGCAGGTGGTGTTAATCTGGGTACCATTAATATTGGCTTCTAGCTGTGACAGTGCTTTCTGGAGTTGAGTCGCATAACTTTCGATATTTTCTTTTGTGTAGTTCATTGCGATGAGAGCAAAACAATCATGCGTGTATCGCGCAAACGTGTCATCCTCACCGACTGCTTCATTAAGTTTTTTTGCTGCGTCAATAATATACTGGTCTGCGTCAATGACACCAATGGTGTTTTTTATATCGTGAAAATTATCGATTTTAATTTCCAGCAAGGCTGCGGTGTATTTTTTCTGCTGACAGTTGGCGATAACTGTTTCCAGTTTTTCAACACAGTACTGGCGATTGAACAGGCCGGTTAGCTGGTCTTTCTGACTGAGTAGTTCCAGTTGAATTTCAAGCTCTTTGGATGCGGCGTCTTCATTGCGTATGATTATCTGTATGCAGGGCTCACCATCAATTTGCGCTGGTGAAAACTCCATTTCACCGCTAAATTCTGTGCCATTAGATTTGAGTAATTGTGTCTCAAATTTTTCAACAGCCCCTTCCGTTTGCAGGTAAGCGCGTAAAAATGACTTGAATTCATCGCGGTCTTCACTGCTAACCATGTCAAGTATGGGTATACCCTCAAGCTCATCAGATTCAGCAATGTCAAACATAAGCAGATAGGAGCGATTAGAATAGACATGCATGCCTTCATGGATATAAGCAATGGCATCGCGTGAGCTATCAAGTAATGAAGCGCAGCGTTTTTCAGACTCCTGGAAGGCTTTTTTGTAGTCGCTGACCTGTTTGTAATTGAGTAAAAACTGATATTCGCGGGCAATAATTAGTAATAGGTGGTCGATATTTTTAAAGCAACAGGCATCAACAGCGCCAGTGCGTATAGCATTGACCGTATTACATTGTTCGTCTCGACTAACCGAGATGACGCGGCAATTTTCTGTTTTTTTATTTTTTTTCAGACTGGTTATGGTGTCTGCAAGAGAAATGAGTGCCATTCCCTCAAAATAAAGGATGATGTCCGGGATCTGTTCTTTCACGGCATCAACCAGGTCTTCATCATCTTCAACACGTGTAGATCTTGCCGTGTAACCTGAGGTTCTTAATTTGCTGACGATTGTTTCTTCACTATCGAAGGAGTCATCAATGACGATTAAGTTAATAATTTTTTCTTCCACTTCTTGGTGTCTCAAAAAATCTGACAGTAAGCCGGCCTTATTAAGAGCAGGCGTTTCTCAGGTAGGTTCTTCATAGTGATGACCAAAGTTCATCAAAGTCATCTTGGTTTTGTGTTGTAGCTTCTGTTTCCTTTGCTTTTTTTCTTAAATGTCGGTCTTCATCAGTGCTTTTATAGGTGAACTGGGTGAATGAACCAGTATGCTCTACTGTCGAGTCTAAGGTGATGTTGAGCTGGGTTATATTAAGCTTATTATCTAATAATTTCACCACAAGTTTATCATTTGTTTTAAATGTATGTGCAGGTAGAAGAATAGTGGATGGCTGTTTTATCGCCTGTATTCCGGGTAGTATTAAACCGTAAATAGACGCTTCATCTTGACGGCGATGACGTTGTGCTGTTGCCATTACAACTTTTGGCGAGATGATCTGTATGCCTATTTCCAGTCCTTTATTGTGAGTGAACTGCATCCAGCGAATGATGCCGATGCGCCACTGGAAATTATTTTTTACATCAAACTCCTGAAGTGCAATTAATTCACCGATTTGTGCTTTAGACGTGTCATCAGAATCCCAGCGCAGGCAGTAGCCGCCCGCGCTGAAGTTAACGATGTGCCAGTGTTCGTCGTTTGGCTGCTTCAGCTTAATTTGTCCTTCACTGGTGTGTTTCTTTTCAACCTCATAGGTTTCGGTTAATACGCGACCTTTTGCTACCATGTCCCAAGCGTTGTTTGTCGTATTGCCAGTTTCGGCATGTGTAAGATAACCTTGGCTGTGCTCATCAGTATCTGTGGTTATCGACTGCAGGGTGAAGTCAGGATCCTGTTTTATTGAGGCAGAGGTCTGTATTAAACTCGGCTTAACTTCACGTTTTTTGTTTTTTTGCAGGGATGAGCGAATGGCTTTTGCCGCAATGACCAAACCAATGGTCGCATTAATTTGGCTCAGGTGCTCTACGCGTATGAAACGGCGCTTTGTGTTCTTTGTCCAAGCGTTGATCAGTGCCTGAAGTGTGGTTACTGGAATGGCAGCGCCAGTGATGACTTTTTGTTTTTCCTCATTTTGCTGGCTAATGATGTTTTTAACATGGCTGATGAGTTTGTCAGCATTTAAGATGAGTGTCTTTGTCTCATCGGTAAGTTCATCTTTGTTTGGGAGGTCAGGTGCGCTGTCTTCAGTGATTCTGATATGAAAAGCGTGATCAACTAAATTTTCTGGAAAATCATGATGAATGCTGGTGTATTGCGACCATTGGTAAAGTTTTTGAAAGGTGCGTTCAATATCGCTCTGCCTTAGTGTGGCAGGGCGTGTCAGCGCAAACAGCAGTATTTGTTTGTAACTGCTTTCAATGGTGGCGTTTTCGTGTTCGGCATTGGTGATAATAGTGTTTGTTAGTTTTTTGCTTTTGGCAAAAACATAAAGCTGGTGCAGCTCAAGCCACAGGTTTTGTGGGCATGGCGCGTATATATCTGATGCGCGAAGGAATGTTTCAGCTAGATAGTTGATGGATTGATAAGTTGCCATGCTGAGTGCTTCGTCCTCAATTTTAGTGCCATTGTTAGTAGCGGCTTCATAGACGATGATTTCGTAGCCGATAATTAATTCACGCAGTATTGACTGGTTTAAATTAAAAATTTTCTGGCTTTTTGCTGGCAGCGGCAAGGTGCGATTAATAAAGTATTTTTTGAGGTTGTTAAAGATGTTACGCGTTTGTTTGCGTAACATCTTTAGGTTCTCCAGTCGATGCTTGGCTGGCATCAATTGACGGTTCTGGTCGCGTAAGATCTGGAATGTTTGTTTGGTTAATTCGCCCATGTTCGCAACAGGCAAAGCCGATAAAACTTTCTTTAACTGTCGAGGGTTACTCGGACTAGAGTTTGCGTTTGGTGCCTGTTGTGTGGGTAAATGTAGTTTCATTTATTTTGGGGCGCTGCTTTTTTTAAGTCATTGTTATATTAAAAAAACCAGTAACCTGATATTTAACTGACCGTTATTTTGTTGTCGGTTTTTCGTTAATATAGCCTTGTAGGGTAACTATCCATGAGTGTAGCTTAGATACGGAAAATTGCAGTTTTTGACTTGTTTCCAGCAATCTCCTGTACCAGTCGTGGCACCAGATAACCTGGTAGCTGTTCTTCCATGTCTTTTTTTAATTGAAGTGCAGTCGTTGTTGTTACATTAAAATGCAACGCACCTTTGACGGGGTCGAGTAAGTGCAAATAATAGGGCAGCGTTTTGCATTCAAATAGTCGCTTGCTCAAGGAGGTTAGGGCGCTGGCATTATCATTAATGCCTTTCAGTAGAACGCTTTGATTGAGCAGGGTGATGCCAGCCTGTTGTAGCTGTTGTAATTTTGTGTATTCGGCCTGTTGTAGCTCATTGGCGTGGTTTGCGTGTATCACCATCACAATTTGAAACCTAGATGATTTCAGTAATTTTATCAGGCCGGTATCTATCCGGTCAGGCAGAACCACGGGTAGCCGGGTATGAATTCGTAGTGTGTGCAGGTGTTCAATGGTTTCCAGTTTTTCAATAATGCCAGCTAGTTTTTCGTTACCAAGAACCAGCGGGTCGCCACCGCTTAAGATGACTTCTTCAATGTCTGTATGCGCTGTCAAATAGTCCAGCACAGCATTGAGTGCCTGGTTGGAGCATGAGGCTTGCTGGTATGGGTAATGGCGACGAAAGCAATAACGGCAGTGGATGGCGCAGGCGCCTGTGCTGATCAGTAAAATACGGCCATGATACTTGTGTATCAACCCTCTGGATGCCTGTGCCTCAATGTCGCCCACGGGGTCTTTTAGCCCATTTTTCTGTATGCTGACGTTTGATTCTTGGTTTAATGGTAAGACTTGTTGCAGTAATGGATCATTGATGTTGCCTTTCTGCATTTTATTGATGTAACTTTTTGTCACCAGGCAGGTGAAATCGGGCTCAACATTGATGGCGTTAATCTGATGGCTAAGGTTCAGTTGTTCAAGCAAACTAGCTGCAGAAGTGGTTGCATTTGCCAGCTCTTTTTTCCATTGAGAATTTGTCTTGCTGACGAATGTGGTGTTGTTAAATCGTGTCGATGCCTTGCTTGGTTTTATAGAGAATTGAACGGGATGTTGCATTTCAATAAATAATATTTAAGTTATGGCTAATTGAGGGTTTAGGGTAATATAGCGGCAAATAAAATGTATTTTAACGTTTTTTTAATCATAATTAGAGAATCTCTGAATTACTCATGAGCAGGTGTTTTACGTCAAGAATATTTGGTTTTAGTTACAATCTGCGTCCTTGTCTGTTATTTAACTGCATTTGTGTCGTAAATCTAAATCTTTCTCAATCTTTTGGGCAATACCCACTGGCGGGGCTTGGTCGGAAGTTCCTTAGCAAAGGCAAAGTTTAACATGGCAACATATAATACCAACCAGTTTAAGAATGGCTTGAAAATTATTTTAGATAATGATCCCTGCTCCATAACCGAGAACATTATGGTGAAGCCGGGTAAAGGGCAGGCGTTTAATCGGGTTAAGATGAAAAACCTGAAAACAGGAAGAGTGTTAGAGCGCACTTTTAAATCGACAGAAACTGTTGAAGCTGCCGATGTTGATGAAATGAATGTTGAATATTTATATAGTGATGGCGAATACTGGCATTTCATGGACTCAATTAGCTTTGAGCAGTACGCAGCGGATGCGGTTGCCGTTGGGGATACTGCAAAATGGATAAAAGGTCAGGAAGTTTGTGTGATGACGCTATGGAATGGTTCACCGATCTCGATTATGGCGCCGAACTTTGTTGAGTTGGTGGTCGCGCAAACGGACCCGGGATTAAAGGGTGACACGGCGCAGGGTGCGACAAAGCCTGCGACGCTGGAAACCGGTAGTGAAGTGAAAGTGCCGCTGTTTATTAATGAAGGTGATATTTTAAAAATTGATACGCGAACAGGTGAATATGTCTCACGAGCCTGAGTGGCAGACAGTTTTTTTTGCTCATTAGCGAGTGCAAGCGGAATATCAAGGCTGCTGCTGGAATGTGTTTTTCAAATGAGTGCTTGTGTTTTGG
>CAZMLD010000064.1:0-9288 GCA_964566975.1 uncultured Thiotrichaceae bacterium
ACTATTGCTTCCATCTGCGGCGCGAGTTTATCGGTGATTTCACCAAGAACATCACCAAACATAAGACCCATTCCACGCATATTCATAATACTGATGTACGTTATTCCATCACTTTTTTCATAAACAGCAATGGTACAAGGCATCATCACCGTTAAACGTTTTAATTCATCATGGATAAGAATAGCCGCTGCTGACTTAGGTTCACATATGTTAATAACTTGATTTGGCCCAATATCAACCCTTACTACATGTAGAAGATTTCTCTGAAAATTTATTCTCCATCGACTAGGCACACTCCAACCCATCTCTCTTGCATTTGCCTCAATTTTTACAAGGGTTTCTTGAAACGAATAGGGGCTGGGTATTTCTTTAATCATCATACCTGGCAGGGTATAAAAACCAATCGCTGCCGCCACCACAGCACCGACAATAAATGAAAACAATACAGTAAAAAATTTAGCCATGATACGCACCCTTGCAAATGTTAATTAATAATATTTTTATTTGACATAATACAGTCACTACTTGAAACATCAGTAGCCTCAACGGCACTCTATGCTGCTGATATTTTTAGATTAAAGCTGACTTATGTGATAAAAAAATATGGATTCTAACGTCCATTTATACTCAGTTCAATACGCACATTATGCGGCAAAAGTAATTAAGTAATTCTTACTACAAAACAACTACACAACAATCTCTGAGGATTTAT
Organism: uncultured Thiotrichaceae bacterium; assembly: GCA_964566975.1. Classification (GTDB taxonomy): domain Bacteria; phylum Pseudomonadota; class Gammaproteobacteria; order SZUA-229; family SZUA-229. The sequence continues at coordinate 713 of CAZMLD010000064.1, forward strand.
ACTTACACAGATAACACCGAATCACTCACAATCCGATGGCTCTTCATCCGCTTTCTTCTTCTCAGCATCCTTAGCTGCTTCATATGTTGTTTTTTCAGCACCTGCTTCATATGTTGTTTTTTCAGCACCTGCTTCATATGCCATAACAAGGCTGGCAGGTGCAAACAAAAAGCTCATGAACAGAAAAATAAAACCAAAAACATTGATACTCTTATTGCGATTTTTCATAATAAACCCTCTTTTTTTGATGAAAAGACATTTAAACACAAATAAAAGCATTCTGGAATACAGAAAGTTTTTTTATATAAACCAAATAACCTCAGCACTAAAGCCACGCAGCACACTTATTAAAGTCATCAATACCGCCATTCATGTCATCACCCTGATTTTAATAGTTTTAAGGCATCTCTAATAATTCTGTTTGAGTAGGTCTGCACTTGAGAGCCTCAAAAACAAGGCGAAGATTTCAATCACAAATTTCCAGACACAAGGAATAACCTTTCCAGCAAAACCCGCTCTTCGCCTTTAAATCTAACCCAAGCATGACGATGATAGACAAGTGTCATCGTTGCTACTCCACCCTAGAATAACAGTATAAAAAACATCCGAACAAAAAAGCAATAGAGTAGAAATCACTACATCCATGAGAAAAATCAGAGCTTAAATACTACCTTAGCAATTATTGATACATGTCATATAACAAAATTTTCACACTCGTATAATTCACCGTAATGACCACAAAAGTAACAATGATAAATAGACATGACGATTAGTAGAATGCAATTTCTTCGTGGTGATTTCAGCGGTAAAGAAGCCCCACTTCGCCCGCCATGGGCAATAGCCGAAAGCCTGTTTACAGAAATATGTACCGGCTGTGGCGACTGCATTTCACATTGCCCTACCCATATCATACAACTGGCCAGAGCGAATTTTCCAGTCATCAATTTCTCGTTTGGTGAATGTCTGTTTTGTGAGCAATGTGTTGATGCCTGTCAGTCACACGCCTTGCTAAAAAACACACAGGACGCAGTCTGGAACGTAAAAGCCTCAATTAATGACAAAGCCTGCCTAACCTACCAGGGCGTAACCTGTCGTAGCTGCTTCGACCCTTGCGAAGCCAGAGCAATTCAAATGCCACCTCAACTAGGCGGTATTTCTACACCTGTTTTAAACCCCAATATCTGCACTGGTTGCGGCGCCTGTTTTTCAGTCTGCCCAGTACAGGCCATCTCAATGAATGAACGTCAGGAAGCGAAGGTAAAACAATGAATATTAGCGGCGTACTGGTAAGCACTTACCCAAAAAATATCGCATCAATTGAAAAAACACTGCTCGCACTAGATGGCGTAGAGGTGCACGGCAATAATGAAGATGGTCGCATTGTAATTACTGTGGAGCAAGCTGACACAGGCAGTATTACTGACACGGTATTGCACATACAGAATGTACCTGGGGTGTTATCTGCCTCCATGATTTACCACGAGATTGAAGAATAACGCAACATACTAAGAAGATTAGTTGCAAAACATAGCAAATAAAAAAACGCACCAAATACAAAATAAACACAGGTCAATAGGAGGCCTAGCAATGAAACTAACACGTAGAGATTTCATTAAAACAAATGCCATTGCAGCAACAGCTACCGCTGCGGGCATTACTATACCTGGAATCAATCAGGCTTTGGCAAAAACCAGAGTCGATATTCGCTGGGACAAGGCACCCTGCCGTTTTTGCGGTACAGGTTGCAGTGTACTGGTTGGCACCAAAAATGGTCGTGTCGTTGCCACTCAGGGCGACCCTGACTCACCCGTTAATCGTGGCCTTAACTGCATTAAAGGCTACTTCCTGTCCAAAATCATGTACGGCAATGACCGCCTGACACAGCCGTTATTACGCATGACAGACGGCAAGTACGATAAAGAAGGTGAGTTTACCCCAGTTAGCTGGGACAAAGCTTTTGATGTTATGGCAGACAAGTTCAAGACCTCCTTAAAATATGACATGGAAATGAACAAAGGCAAAAAACCAGAAGAAATGGTTTCTACTGTTGGTATGTTTGGCTCCGGTCAATGGACAGTATGGGAGGGTTATGCTGCCTCCAAACTGTACAAGGCCGGTTTCCGTTCTAATAATCTTGACCCGAATGCTCGCCATTGCATGGCCTCAGCCGTTGCTGCTTTTATGCGTGGTTTTGGTTCAGACGAACCCATGGGCGTGTACGATGATTTAGAACACGCGGATGCCTTTGTTTTATGGGGCGCGAACATGGCTGAGATGCACCCGATATTGTGGTCACGTCTAACCAATACTCGGCTCACCAAAGAAGGCAGTGAAGTGCATGTATTGTCCACTTTTGAGCACCGCAGTTTCGACCTTAGTGATCACAACGTAATCTTTAAACCACAAACCGATTTGGCCATTTTAAATTATATCGCCAATTATATCGTACAGAACAAGGCGTACAACGAAGACTTTATCTCCAAGCACGTTAACTTTAACAAAACACCAACAGACATCGGTTACGGCTTGCGCCCCGAGCATCCACTGGAACAAAAGAAAACCGGCACAGGCGGAAAGCTCACTAGGATTTCATTTGAAGAATACGCCAAAACACTCGAACCATACACGCTTGAATACACCTCAGAGCTGAGTGGCGTATCCGAAAAACAACTGTTACGTCTGGCTAAGCTTTATGCCGACCCGAAAAAGAAAATAGCCTCTTACTGGACCATGGGCTTCAACCAGCACACTCGTGGTGTCTGGGTAAATGGCTTGATGTACAACGTTCACCTGTTGACTGGAAAAATATCTGAACCTGGTAATAGCCCGTTTTCTCTAACCGGTCAACCTTCAGCCTGCGGCACTGCACGTGAAGTCGGCACCTTCACCCATCGTTTGCCTGCCGATTATGTGGTGACGAAAAAATCGCATCGTGACCTGGCAGAAAAAATCTGGAAATTACCTGAAGGCACCATTCCAGGCAAACCAGGGTATCACGCTGTACAGCAACATCGCATGTTAAAGGACGGCAAGCTCAATGCGTACTGGGTGCAGTGCAATAACAACATACAAGCCGCACCCAATCTTAATGAAGAGAGCCTGCCGGGTTATCGCAACCCTGATAACTTTATTGTGGTATCTGATGCCTACCCAACGGTAACGGCAATTGCTGCTGATTTAATTTTGCCTACCGCCATGTGGACAGAGAAAGAAGGTGCCTATGGTAATGCCGAGCGCCGCACGCAATTCTGGCGACAACAGGTAGAGGCACCAGGTGAATCCAAGTCAGACATGTGGCAGGTCGTTGAATTTTCCAAACGCTTTAAAGTAGAGGATGTCTGGCCAGAAGAACTCATTGCAAAACAGCCCGAAGTTCGCGGTAAAACCCTATATGACATTTTATACGCCAACGGTCAGGTCGATAAATTTCCGAAAGAGACAGTGACTGATCGTGCCGGTAATGAGTACGGCAACCACGAAATGGAAGATTTCGGTTTTTACATTCAAAAAGGCATGTTCGAAGAATACCGTCGTTTCCAATTTGAAGGACCAAAAAAAGGTCATGAACTGGCACACTTTGATATCTACCACCATAACCGTGGTTTACGCTGGCCAGTCATAAACGGCAAGGAAACCCTATGGCGCTACCGTGAAGGTTTTGACCCACATGTTAAAAAGGGTGAAGAAGTCAACTTTTATGGCAATGCCGATGGCAAGGCGAATATTATTACCGCGCCGTATGAGCCGCCTCCAGAGATGCCTGATAAAGAATTTGATATGTGGCTAAGTACTGGGCGCGTACTCGAACACTGGCACTCCGGTTCAATGACTCGTCGCGTACCCGAACTGTTTCGCGCTTACCCGGATGCGGTTATTTACATGCATCCAGAAGATGCAAAAGAACGAGGGCTGCGCCGCACTCAACCAGCAACCATTCAAAGCCGACGCGGTGAAATTACCGCTCGCATCGAAACACGAGGTCGCAACAAAATGCCCAGAGGCATGGTTTTTGTGCCTTGGTTTGACGCCAGCGTATTAATTAATAAGGTCACCTTAGATGCCACCGACCCCATCTCCAAAGAGACGGATTACAAAAAATGTGCCGTAAAGGTTTATAAGGCATAAACCAGCATAGCGTCATGGATAAACAAGCCACAAAAATAAAACGCACGGCCAATTCAGTTACGACAAACAGTCGTCGTAAATTTATCCTAGACTCTGCACGTGCCGCAGGTGCTGCCACGATGGTAGCACTGGGCGTAGGCCTGTATTCACGTAAATCGGTATCACTACCTGCAACAGCTCTGCGCCCACCTGGGGCACTGGATGAAGAGGATTTTCTTGGTGCCTGCATCCGCTGCGGTTTATGTGTACGTGACTGCCCGTTTGATACCTTGAAACTGGCAAAATTTGGTGACAAAGTAACGGTTGGCACGCCCTATTTCACTGCACGTGATATCCCCTGTGAAATGTGTGACGACATCCCCTGCGTCAAGGCATGCCCAACGGGTGCGCTGGATCACGATTTACAGAATATCGATGATGCCCGCATGGGACTTGCAGTATTAATTGACGAAGAAACCTGCTTAAATTTTCAAGGCATGCGCTGCGATGTTTGTTATCGGGTCTGCCCGGTGATTGACAAAGCGATCACTCTTGAGACCTCACATAATCCACGCACTGGCAAGCACGCCTTTTTTATCCCTACCGTACATTCGGATCATTGCACCGGCTGCGGCAAATGCGAACGCTCCTGCGTACTGGAAGTTGCTGCTATTCGGATTCTGCCTCATGCGCTGGCAAAAGGCGAGCTGGGCAAACACTATCGCTGGGGCTGGAAAGAAAAAGAAAAAGCCGGGCAAAGTCTGGTGACTCCCGATCTTGAAAGACAGTTTCACATGCCCGCCGGTAAATCTTTCGATTACCAGGGTGAAGGCCTTATTATTCATGATAAGTTGCCGAGCGCCGCCCCCACACAAGACAGCCCTTTTGGCAATAGCGCACTGGAAACATTAAATCAAAGTACCTTGTTGCAGGATGTGAAAAAATGAATCGCTCACGGCATCCAGGCATCGAGGCAATAGAGGAAAAAGGCTGGTTATTAGCCAACAAATGGTTAATCGCAAGACGACTGAGCCAACTCTCTATTCTGTTTCTGTTTTTGCTCGGCCCCTGGTTTGGCATCTGGTTTATTACTGGCAACCTGAGCTCTAGTGTCATTCTTGACACCGTGCCACTAACCGACCCTTATTTATTTATACAAAGCTTGCTTACAGGTCACCGACCGGAAAATCCAGCCATCATTGGTGCGGCAATCGTTTTAGTATTTTATGCACTGGTGGGTGGTCGTGTCTTCTGTTCTTGGGTGTGCCCGATAAACATGGTGACTGATGCGGCTCAGTGGTTACGCATCCAATTTAAGATTACAGGTGCATCCAGCCTGTCACTTAAAACCCGTTACTGGATTCTAGCCACGACCATGTTACTTGCACTCATCTCCGGCAACATTCTCTGGGAGCTGGTCAACCCAGTTTCCATGTTGCACCGAGGTTTAATCTTTGGCATGGGGATGGCGTGGTTTATTGTCCTCGCAGTGCTACTACTGGATTTGTTCGTCAGTCGGCGCGGCTGGTGCAGCCATCTTTGTCCGGTAGGTGCATTTTACAGCCTGCTAGGTACACATAGCTTGATTCGGGTACGCGCCGATGCACGTGAGAAATGTGACGACTGCATGGACTGTTTCAAAGTATGCCCAGAACAACAAGTCATTCGGCCCGCATTAAAAGGTCATCTCAACAAAGAAAATAACGAACAAATCGGTCCGGTCATCACTTCCGCAAATTGCACCAACTGTGGTCGCTGTATCGATGTATGTGCAAAAGATGTTTTCCATTTTGGATTAAGCATACACAACTATGTACCACCTAATACCTCTTTAACTAATAATAAACAGCCAGAAAGTCAGTGACTTCCCTGGATAACAAATTCCAAGCATAGGACTTACATGATGATGAAAACAACAATATTTGCAATATTCCTTGCCACTGCCACTGTCGGCATGCAGGCGATAGCAGACAACGTGCAGTCACTAAGAGGCATGAATGAAATCAACCAGGACACGGTCACACCATCAACAAAAAGATTTGTTGACAATGATGAAATAATTGAGCGTAGTCATGTACTAGAACCACCGTTGATTCCTCATTCCATAAGGGGCTACCGCATAAATTTGAATCAAAATAAATGCATGCAGTGTCATAGCTGGTCAAATCATCGCGAGTCTAATGCCACCAAAATAAGCCTGACACACTTTAAAGACCGCTATAAAAGCGTCATGGCTAATGTTGCACCGAGTCGTTATGTCTGTACAAAGTGTCATGTGCCACAGGCTAACGTCCGGCCATTAGTTGAGAATACGTTTAAACCTGTCAGGGAAATGCTCGGTCATTAAATTAATCACGCAGCATATACAACGAGTTGACAAAAACGAACCGAACCACTTTTTTATAAAAAACACTAACGATTTACGGGAATAATTTAGCATGGGCAATAGCAACAACGAACCACCTAAGGACATGATATTCAAAAGAATGTGGCGAGCACTAAAAAAACCGTCTGTAAAGTATTCATTAGGTACATTGCTTGTTTCAGGGTTCTTCGCCGGCATTATCTTCTGGGGTGGCTTTAATACCGCCATGGTAGCGACCAACAGTGAGCAATTTTGTCTCTCCTGCCACGAAATGGAAGCCTTTGTTTATCAGGAGTACAAAGAAACCATACATTACAGCAACCGTTCTGGGGTACGTGCTACCTGTGCAGACTGTCATGTGCCTAAAGAATGGCACCATAAAGTAGTACGAAAAGTCGTTGCCACCAGAGAGTTATGGCATACTGCACTTGGCACCATCGATACCGAAGAAGAATTTGAAGCCAAACGTCTGGAACTTGCACAAAGAGTCTGGCGCAGCATGGAAAAAACAGATTCCCGCGAATGTCGAAACTGCCATGAATTTGACTCTATGGATTTTGGCCTACAGGGTCGCCGTGCGGCTGAAGCCCATGCCGCCGGTTTTGAAGCAGGAAGCACCTGTATTGACTGTCACAAGGGGATAGCGCACAAACTGCCTGATATGCGTGGTGTCGATCCAGGTTCATCTATCGGTAATATTTAACCATCAATTTAAACAAGAAAAGGCAATGATCTTTTGCAGTGTCGCTGGGATGCTGACAATGCCAGAAAGAAGTAGTACTATCATCCTCAGGGAGCGAGTAACGACAATAGCAAACTTTACCCAGAAGCGATATTGATTGAATTATGAATCAGGTCTAAATATAACTACACTTAAATACTGGTGCTCATGAACAACAAAATCACACAACACCACCCAGAACTCACCGACCCCTTTGGTCGTCGAATTGAGTATATACGACTGTCTGTCACCGATAAATGCAACATGCGTTGCTTTTACTGCATGCCTAAAGGGTTTAAAGACTTTGAGCAACCCGAACACTGGCTTACTTTTGATGAGATTGAACGCATTATAAAAGCCTTTAGTGAGCTGGGCGTATCGCGTGTCAGGCTGACTGGCGGCGAACCACTGGTCAGAAAAGACCTCACTAAGCTGTCACAACGGCTGACTGCCCTGCCCGGTCTGCACGACTTATCGCTTAGCACGAACGCCGCACTACTCGACAGACATGCCTCTGCCTTATTTGATGCAGGAGTTTCAAGAATTAATGTCAGTTTGGATAGTTTGCAGCCTGAAAAATTTAAAGACATTACTGGTGGTGACCTACAAAGCGTGCTTGATGGTCTGATGGCAGCAAAAAAAGCCGGCTTTGCACCCATCAAAATCAACATGGTTGCCATGAAAGGCATCAATGATGATGAATTTGAAGACATGATTGCCTTCTGCCTGCAACATGATTTCACTTTACGCTTTATCGAAACCATGCCGATGGGAGCGACAGGTGATGATGCGACCAATCACTATCTCGACCTGCAAGTTGTCAAAAAGCAGTTAGCAGAAAAATTTGAATTTATCGATAGCGTCATGGCTGGCGGTGGGCCGGCTCGATACGTGCGAATCAAAAATACAGATTTACGCATTGGCTTCATCACCCCTATTTCACAACATTTCTGCGAAACCTGTAATCGCGTACGTTTATCTGTTGATGGCACACTTTACCTGTGTCTGGGGCAAGACGATAAACTTGAATTGCGACCGCTGTTACGTAGTGGCATCAATGATGACGAACTAAAAAATATACTGATCAAAGCCATTCTACTCAAACCAGAAAAACATGAATTTAAAGATAAACCCAATCAAATTGTTCGACTAATGAGCATGACTGGTGGTTAATAGGAACAACTAACAGCCCGCTGATTTTCTCTTAGCTGGGTGCGAGACAAGGCAATTTTACCAAAAAGCACCGTTTACACAGCGTTTGGCACGTCCTTAGTCCGCACTTTTAGACTAATGTTAACTCAGCATCGTGCCTCATGAGAGAAAATTAACCGCTAGGAGCTTGTCCGAGAATAGAGAACCTACTGCGGAAACCCCATTTTTGCCCTT
>CAZMLD010000065.1:0-9216 GCA_964566975.1 uncultured Thiotrichaceae bacterium
CTAGGCAACGCTGAGCCACACTATTTTACCGATAATACTCTTCATAAAAGAAACTAAAATAAAACGCCATAGTCTTAGTTTTACGCTTTATTTTATGGATTAACGATGAAATTATCACTGCTTCTTCTTTTAAACCTGATGTTCACACCCGTATTTGCAACCAATCAGCAGGAAACAGCCATTTTTGCTGGCGGTTGCTTTTGGTGTATGGAACCCCCTTTTGACAAACTTGATGGCGTCATTTCAACCACATCGGGTTATACCTCAGGGCATACAAAAAACCCAACATACAAAGAAATATCTACCGGCAGTACCGGACACACTGAAGCGATAAAAATCATCTTTAACCCAGAAAAAGTTTCTTATACTGAATTGCTGGATGTGTTCTGGAAAAATATAGACCCAGTAGCGGTGAACCGACAATTTTGTGATATTGGCTCACAATATCGTTCCGGCATTTATTATCTTGGTGAAAGGCAGGCACAAGCAGCAAAGTTGTCCTTACAGCAACTCGAAAAAACCAAATTTTTTACAGAAGATATTGCGACAGAAATTTTAGCAGCCAGCATTTTTTATCCAGCTGAGGACTATCACCAAGATTATTACCTAAAAAATCCCATTCGCTATAAATACTATCGATACCGTTGTGGTCGTGATTTACGACTAAAGGAACTCTGGCAAAATTAGAAAGTTAGACTAAAAACACACGGGCATAAAAAAAGCTGGCTGTCCAGACGGACAACCAGCCTTTGCACACTAACCGAAATTTACTGTGCAGGCGCAGCTGCTGGTGCTACAGGAGCTGGGCCACGATTCCATTGACCTGGAGCTGGACCAAAGTTCTGGCGATTGCCCCAACCACGGTTGCCCCACTGATTCTGGTTGCCCCACTGATTCTGGTTACCCCATTGATTTTGGTTGTCCCACTGGTTCTGGTTGTCCCATCTTTGGTCACCACGAAAAGATTGGCGAGTATCACCACGACCTTGTGCTCTGCCGCTCATGCCAAAATTAAACTCACCGTCAAACTCACCAGAGCCGTCACCAGAACCGTCACCAGCACCAGAACCTCGGTTGTCCCACTGATGGTTATTATTCCAATTATTGTTCCAGTTATTGTTGTTATTCCAGTTTCTATCGTTACCTGTCCATGCAGTTGCAGCTGAAGATGCGACCAGTAATGCAGCAGCAGCTACGGTTATCAAAATTTTCATATTCTTTCTCCAAAGGATTTTATTTATATTTAACACAGTTTCTATTTGTTAATAATCACTGCATACATTGGATAATACATAAAAACCCATTGAGATGATACTTTTTTTTACCCACCATATATTAGTAAAAATGTATGTTACACGGCGGCTGTAAATTGCCGTTTTATGCGTAAATTCAGGCAAATAACTCACCTTCACATTCGTCTTCACAGCAAGATAGCCACCTTATCTATCACCTCAAAATAGGCAATGTTTAAATCACAAGGACTTCTGACCAGCGCTACCAGCAGAACCAAATCGCAGATAAAGCGCCGGCACCACAATCATGTTAAGCACTGTTGAGCTTAATAAGCCAAATAAAATCACCATCGCCATTGGCGCCTGAATTTCGCTACCGGGCTGACCGGCACTTAATGCCAGTGGTATCAGGGCGAAGGCAGTTGCCAGTGCTGTCATCAGGATGGGAGCCAGTCGCTCGATTGCCGCCTGACGCACCGCTTCATGGAGGTTGTTTATGTGCTCGTATTTTACCAAGTTATGAATATGTGCGATAAGGATAACGCCATTGCGCGTGGCAATGCCAAACAGAGCGATAAAACCAATCAGTGCAGCAATAGACAGTATGCCATCCCCTAAGTACATGCCGATTACGCCGCCCATCAACGCTAATGGCAGGTTGAGCATCACTATAAAGGCATCGCGAGCTGAATGAAAGGCAACAAACAGCAACAGAAAAACGATAACAAACACCACTGCGCTCAGCAATGTTAAGGTACGAGATGCCTGTTCGGCACTTTCAAACTGGCCACCGTACTCAATGTGATAACCGCCTAGCAGTGTTACCTGCGCTGCTACCGCTTCCTGAATATCGTCAACCACACTGCCAAGGTCACGTTCAGCGACATTCACCATCACCACAATGTTGCGTTGTACATTTTCTCGACTAATAATATTCGCCCCTCGATTTTTTCGCACATCAGCGAGGCTGTGCAACGGCAGTTGCGCCCCCGATGCGGTGGTAATCAAGGTACTGCGTAAGGCATCAAAGCTGTCCAGTACGCTAGCATCATACCGTACCACCAGATCAAAACTGGCATCGCCCTGCAACACTCTTGACACCGACTGACCAAAAAATGCGGTTTCAATGGTTTCACTTAGCTCGCCCACGCTAAGGCCATGACGAGCGATGGCTTTGCGGTTAAATTCTATGGTCACAAAGGGGATGTCGGCCTGTAACTCTGCAGCAACATCAACTGCGCCCGGCACGGTTTCGGCGATGCCTTTGACCTGTTCGGCAAGGCTGCGTAGCAGGTAAAGATCAGAGCCAAATATTTTTATCGCGATATTCGCCCGTGTTCCTGAAAGCATGTGGTCGATGCGATGAGAAATGGGCTGACCGATAACGATGTTCATGCCAGGCAGCACGTTAAAGTCCTCGCGCAGAGCCGCCAGAAATTCTTCCTTACTACGCTCACCCATTTTCAGACTGACTTCAACTTCAGAGGCATTAATCCCCATCGCGTGAGGGTCAAGCTCGGCACGCCCTGTGCGACGGGCGGTAGAGATGACTTCAGGGTGAGAAAGTAAAATTCGCTCTACTTTTAACCCTAATATATTCGTCTTCTCTAGCGATGTACCCGGTAAGGTGACCGCACTGACTGTCAGGCTACCTTCATTAAAGTCTGGCAGAAAAGAGCGCCCTGCCATCATTAATGCGGTGATGGTGATGAGCAAGCCCAGTAAGGACAAAAAGGCAAGACTGCGCCAGCGCAGCATGGTGGCATCCAGTATCGGCACATAAATCTTTTTAAGCCAGCCAACAAATTTGGTTTCTTTGTTTACCTTCACCACTCTGGCATTTTTTAGTAACAGGCTACACAATACGGGGGTAAGGGTAATCGCCACTAGGGTCGAAGCGGCAAGTGCAATAATATAAGCCAGCCCCAAAGGCTGCATCAAACGACCTTCTACACCACTAAGAAAAAACAGCGGGATAAATACCACAATGATAATAAGCGTGGTAAATAAAATGGGGCTTTGAATTTCGCGTGTCGCTTGCAGTGCCACCTGTCGGCTCGATAGTTGTTTTTTATCAGGTGTTTTTGAGTGCCTGTTTTCTCGCAGTCGGCGCACCACATTTTCCACCACGATGATGGCGTCATCCACCAGTACGCCCAGCGCAATCGTTAAACCACCCAGCGTCATGGTGTTGATGGTTGCCCCTATGGCGTTAAGTGCCAGTAACGCCGCCAGTAATGATAGCGGCAGTGCCATTAAGGTGATGGCGGTGGCACGTGCACTGGCGAGAAAGATAAAAACGACGGCAATGACTAAAAAAGCACCATCACGCAATGCCGCTAACAGGTTGTTGATGGAGGCTGAGATAAAGTCGGCCTGGCGAAACAGATCGGTTTCGATCTTCATGCCTGCGGGCAATGTTGCCTGAATTTCCGTTAGAACTTTATCCAGCCGTTTGGTCAGTTCCAGCGTATTGGCATCCGGCTGTTTTTGAATGCCCAGTACCACGGCTTCTTGTGCATTATGCGCGGCCATTCCTCGCATCAAAGCTGGCGCAATTTTCACTTCTGCCAGATGGCGTACTAACACGGGTTCGCCACCACGCATGGCAACAAAGGTATTGCCAATATCCGCTGTAGAACGTACTCGTCCTAGCCCTTGAATCAGATATTCTTGGCTGTTTTCGATAAAAAATCCAGCCGATGAATTTTTATTAGTGGTGCGTAACGCCTGCGTAACCTGTGCCAACGTGATGCGGTAGGATGCCAGTCGTTGCGGTTTAACCCGCACCTGAAACTGTTTGGTTTGACCGCCATTGGGTATCACTTCAGCAACACCGGGCACGGCGAGCAGACGACGACGTAAATTCCAGTCTGCGATGGTTTTTAGTTCCATGGCATCGTGCTTATCGGATTTGAGTGCGACAAACATAATGTCGCCCATCACGGAGGCAATCGGCACTAATGCGGGTGGCGCAATATCAGGGGGTAGCGCCGAGCGTACTATTTGTAGTTTTTCGGTCACAATCTGTCTCGCCAGATAGATGTCAGTCCCCCATTCAAACTCGGCGTAGACGGTGGAAAATCCGACCTGAGTATTGGAGCGTATGCGGCGAATACCCGATGCACCGTTAAGTGCGCTTTCAATGGTCAAAGTGATCAGGATTTCCACTTCTTCTGGTGGCATACCGTGAGCCTCGGTAACAATAATTACCGTTGGCGCGGTTAAGTCTGGGAACACGTCCACGGGCATCTGGCTGGTCTGGTAAGCGCCCCAGAGCAATAAAAACAGAGCGCCTGTGATAACGAACAGGCGGTTTTTTAAGGACCATTTAATACTAGCTGCAATCATTTTATCTCTCCTTAATGCGCGTGACCATGGCCAACTTCGGTAATGCCAGCAGAAGCAAGGCGAACAAAATATGCCCCCTGGCTAACTACCCGTTCTCCTGCTTCTACGCCACTGAGTAGCTGAACCATATCGCCATCACGAATGCCTAAACGCACGATACGACGCTGAAAGGTTTCACCGCCCAGCATGACATAGACCACCTCTTGCCCACCGTCGTTAAAAATAGCGGAGTGAGGCACCAGCACACCACGGATGGCTTTGCCGGTGTAAACCTGCACAGTGGCAAACATGCCACTTCGCAAACGCTGATCGGGATTAGTAAATTCAAAAATAAGTGGCACGGTGCGTGACACTGGGTCGATAGCACCACCCAGTGCCACCATAGAACCACCCATGTCGAAAGTATTAAAACTTTGTTCAAAACCTTTAAGGGTAAACCAGGCACCATCAGGCTGTTGCAGGGCAGCAATATCGGCCTCGGCAATGCGTGCTTCCAGCCATAACTGTTCAAGGTTAACAATGTGAAACAGGGCATCACCCTCATGCACATACTGACCCGGAGCAACATTCACCTGCGCCAGCATGCCACTAATCGGGGCAAGAATGGGAATCGAAAAACTGCTCTGCTTACCACTGCTGCTTTGCTGGTAACGATGCATGGCAGTATCCAGCTCAGCTTTGCTCACCACTTCCGCACTTTTCGCTTCCAGTAATCTGGATTTAGAAATTGCGCTCACCTCGATGAGTTTTTCAAGCCGCTGACGTTCCTGTTTTGCCAGCTGGTGTTCTGAGCGTGCTTTATCATAAGCCGCTTTCAGGGTGGATAAATCATCACCCATGCCAAGGCGAGGCGTGATGTCAGCCAGTACCTGACCGGCTTCGACCTGCATACCAGGAAATGGAAACCCCTCTCTGGCGCGCAAATGCCCAGCGCTCACTGCGCTCAGGTGAACTTCGCCATCGGCCCGTGGGCGAATACTGCCAGTCGCTGGAATGCTTTTGCGTACCAGAGCCACAACCGCTGGTGTTACCGCAAAGTTAACCTGCCATTGCTGCTCTTTGAGGTAGGAAATCACATCAGCAGGTTGTTCCGTTATGGTGCTTTTTGCCATTGCTACAGACGATGAGGAATGCACCTTGTGGCTGCCGAGTGCGTGTACGACATCCAGCCCTTCGCCTTTAAGGTGCAAACTAAGCTGTCGAATTACTGCATGCTGGGGAGTCACGGCGGGTTGAAAAATACCGGGTATGTGGCTTGTCGCTACGCTAAATACCTCGTCTTCCACGCCACCGCCACTGAGTGTCAGTGTCACCACGCCGCTGGCAATCGGCTGAAAATTGCTCAGCCGTGTCAAGTGTGCGGCAAAAACGGACTCCTGTGCCACCACCAGTGCCGGAAACTCAACAAATAATTCGGTGGACTCGGTAAAATCAGTAATGACGAGTACGGGTGCGCCTGCACCGTGATCATCATGATCGTCATGAGGGTGACCGTGATCATGCTTGTTGTGCTGGTCATGAGCATGGTCGTCATGATTAAAGATGGCTTTGAAACGGTTTAGCGTATCGTCAATGAAGCCATGCGGCGCATGATCATCGCCGTGATCGTGGTCATGGCTATGGTCGCCATTATGCGTGTGATCGTCACAGGCGGCCAGGCTGAATATCATAAATGGCAGGACAATGAGCGCCCTTAAAAATATTGTTTTTGTCATGCTGTTCATTGATAGGCTCCTGCGGTTATTTCATCCAAAGCAATTCGAGACAGGCGCGCTTCAAGCGCCAGTTCGAGGGCGCTAAGTTCAGCCTTCAGTTTGCTGCGATAAGCATCAATCAACTCCAGTACACTGACTTCATTCATTTGATAGGAAGTTTCGGCAATAGCCAATAGCTGCGAAGAAATCGCCACGCTTTGCTGTGAAAATAACAGGGCATTTTCACGCAAGCGTTCACTCATGCGCCACAAAGCGTAAACTTGAGACTGGTGTTGTTGCAAGGCTAACTGATATTCGCTTTCAACTTGCCTAACCTCGGCAGTGCTTTGTTGACGTGCGCCCTGTTTACGGTCAAATAAGGCGAGCGGTATCGCCGCACTCAGCATTAATCCAGAGTCACTCTCTGCTGATGTTTCCATGTGTTTAATACCGATACCAAGCGTAATTTCGGGAAAACGACTACGCGCAACAGCCCGCGCTGTTAGTTGAGATGCTTCAATTTGGCGCTGTTGCTGCAATAAGGCGGGTGGTTGTGTCATATTTTTCTCTACAGCAGTGAATGAGGGTAGTGTTGCTGGTATCAGCTGACCTTTGACAATATTAAATTGCTGGCTATTTTGCAGACCAGTAATGCCCCGTAACTGTTGCCAGTCTGCCTCATATTGAACGGTACTTTGGCGTTGTTTCGATAGCAGGTCAATTTTTTCACGACTAATACGCAGGCGATCGTAACCGGATACATCACCGGCAGCTTCACGCTTCTTCATGCTTGCTTCTACAGTGGAAAATTTGTCTACCCAGTGATTCAATATCTGTTGTTGTTGCTGCTGAAAAAGCAGCTGATAAAAGTGTTGTCGGATGCGGGTCGTGCGCTGTATACGTTGTAACTCATTGTGCGCTTCGGCAATATCCAGATTAACTATCGCCGCTTCTTTATGCAGCCGTCGTTGACCTGAAAAATCGACCGTCTGCTGCAACCACAGGCTGCTTTCGGTTTCGCCCCCCAGCTCTTCACGAGACAAAGCAAGTACCGGATTCACCCAGGTTTGTCGTTCAAGTAAATGACCCCTAGCAACATTCATTCGGCTATCGAGCAGGCGAACAAATTCCACCTGGTTTAATCCGATTTGCAGGCTCATGCTCTCCGTCAGCGTTGTCGCACTGGCGAAGGCAGGCAATGAGCATAACAAAATAGCCGTAAATTGGCGTGCTGGTAAAAATCCCATAATAGGCATTCTCCTAAAACAAGGGTTTCAATAGTTAGAATCCAATCTGAAAAGACAGGGGGAAATTCAGCCATATCATCAATATGACTTTGGCAGAATCACTAATAGGTTTTAGAGGTGTTGGGGTGGTGCCCGTAAAGGTGGAGAAAGGAGATAATATTTATCAAGAATGGGTCTTTTTTCATGGTGACGCTGAATGAGCCTAGCCAAAGGGGCGAGCAATAACGTAGAAAACACGAATAAAACAAGAGCAAGCGGATGCTGAATGATACTTTTTAACAGGCCATCCGGAATGACATCAAACTCCAGAATAAAATCACCATAATGCTCATGATGTGATCTGTCGTGGCTGAAATGAATTTTGCCATGGTGATGATGACCAGCAACACCAGAGCCATGATACTGTTCAAGATGGTTGTCATGGCTGTGTGCGAAATGATGGACATGTAGCTTTGTCTCCAGTGAGCACATCAACAACAAAGTGAGTAATATGCTAAACAGAAACTTTAAATGTCTGGATGTTTGACTAGTGAAAAACATGCTGACATAGTAGCCTTTTTTACACTGCTGTACAATCTCAGCCTTGTCCAATATGAAATGAGTCTGCACACTGGGCGTGGTCACTGACTGGCATACACGCACTCCTGTTGTATGTTTTTTTAGCTTGATTCACACGACTAGGCTTATCCTTACTACGAAAACCCTAAACTTTGCGGTACAATACCAGCGATTTTAGTGACTGGAGATGCATTTAGTGAAAACCATCTTCACAAGCACCTGAAAAATTTAAGATAAAATTAAGAGCACAAGACATAACGTAGCTGGTTAGACAAAAAGCCAGCATAATAATCAACTGGAGAAAATACATGATTAAACCTCATGGTTCTGACGAACTAAATCCTTTGTTCGTATACGATTCCACCGAAAACGATGCCTTACAAAAAGAAGCAGAAGGCCTGGCTTCACTCGTTGTCAGCTCTGCGACAGCGGCTAATGCCGTTATGATGGGTGCGGGTTATTTCAACCCGTTAACCGGTTACATGAACAAAGCAGATGCGCTTTCAGTTGCTACTGACATGAAGACCACATCCGGTCTGTTCTGGCCGACACCAGTATTAAACTTGGTTAAAGAAGCAGGCGGCATTAAAGCTGGCGACCGCATCGCACTGAAAGACCCTAATGTTGAAGGCAATCCAGTGGTTGCGGTGATGAATGTCGACGCCGTTGAGGAATTCTCTGACGCCGACATCAAACTGATTTCTGACAAAGTTTATGCGGCTGCCGATGGTGAGGCTCACCCCGGTGTTGATGCTTTTGTTGAACAGGGTAAAGTTTGTCTTTCAGGTTCAATCCAGGTTTTAAACTTCTCCTATTTTCAGACTGAATTTCCAGATACTTTCCGCACTGCGGTTGAAATACGCAATGAAATTGCTGAACGCGGCTGGAAAAAAGTGGTTGCCTTCCAGACTCGTAACCCAATGCACCTTGCTCACGAAGAGCTTTGCCATATGGCGATGGATCGTTTAGGTTGTGACGGTCTGGTTATTCATATGTTATTAGGTAAATTAAAACCAGGCGACATTCCCGCACCTGTACGTGATGCTTCCATTCGCAAAATGGTCGAACTGTACTTCCCAGCCAACAGTGCCATGGTAACCGGTTATGGTTTTGATATGTTATATGCTGGCCCTC
>CAZMLD010000066.1:0-9188 GCA_964566975.1 uncultured Thiotrichaceae bacterium
CATTTAAAGTCAATACGAGCATTTAATGACAACACTTCTGTATCATCCGCTGTCCCATAAGCGATGCCTATTGAGAATTTATCGCTGGCGAAAAATCGTGCACCCACACCAAACATGTTATCTGTTTCATCAAACACATCGACACGAGAAGCGCCTATCTCTAGCTCTAGTGAGCTGGTGGCTAAATGGCGCAAACCAATGCTGATTATGTTGCCAGTGTCATCTTCAGAAAAAGTTGTAAAACCATCACTCACTTCGATATCTACTTTAAGCACAGAAAAGTTAGCAAAGATATCCGTACCAGGTGCGATGGAAGCCGAGCCAGTAACGCCAAAGGCTAGTTCTGTTATATCAGAATCAATGCCAAGAATCTCATCAAAGCTTGTTGAGCCATAACTGGCAGTGAGTGCAACATTTGGCGCAACACTAAGTGAGCCTGAAAAGCCAAAGCCACTAGCATCTAAATCGCCCAAGATAGATTCGGTGTCGACTGTGGTGGATGCGTGTGTGGCTTGTATGTAGTCATAACTAATTTCTTTTGAAACTGAAATTGTTGATGTTACTAATAGTGCGACTGCCAGAGTGTACTGATATTTATTGACTTGAAACATTTACTAATCTCCTAATAGGTAAAATGTTATTGGTTTAATTTTTACTGGATATGATTCCTAGTGAAACCCAGCCATATTGGGAAGTACTTATTTTCTAATATGACCGTGCGATAGCATACATTAAAAAACAATTGGTTTTGGTTTCTTTGCCACATCGTTACGCAAATACACGGGTATAGCCTCGGCAGCGATTATGGTATTGCCTGCGTTAAATTCAGGCACTGCCAGTGTCGCGATGACTTCTGCACTGGGCAGGCAGTCTGGCAATGTTTGCTGTACGGTCACCGTTGCATTTGCAAGCAGCCTGTCGGCATAACTTGCCCAGCCTGTACCCGCACCAATCCACGTTTTGTTTTGTTGTAGCAATGTCTTGGGCAGTTGAACTTTATCTGGTGAGATGACCTGTTCTTCTCCTGTGAGCTGCCATTGTTGTTCTGTCAGGCTATACACCGCCCAGTACACCTCATCCATACGCGCATCAATGGCAACCAGAATATCTTTGTATTGTGTTTGTTGACAGGCGCGTTGCGCGATGGCCTTTAATGTTGAAATTTGTATGACTGGAATATCATGAGCGAAGGCGATTCCCTGTACCACACCCGCTGCAATTCTTAGCCCCATAAATGAACCTGGCCCTCGGCCAAAGGCAATGGCATCGATTTGAGTGATAGATAACCCTGCTTCGCGCAGTAAGTCATCAATCATTTTTAGAATTAAACGGCTGTGCTGTCTTGGGGCAAGCTGATAGTAGGTTTTAATTTCACCGTCTATGTATAACGCTGCTGAACAGGCTTCAGTAGCCGTGTCTATTGCTAAAATTTTCATTTTTCTATCGGAACCTGGTTGCTATTGTCACTGTCCTTATCGATGCGTTGAAAAAAATCCTCTACCTCTTTTATGTTGCTGGTGACGGGCATGGCGGGTAAACTATTTAAAAACACTTTACCATAAGCTTTTTGTTTTAGCCGTGGGTCGCCTATCATCACAACCCCGGTATCATTAACATCTCGTATTAGTCGGCCCACGCCCTGCTTTAATGATATGACCGCCTGCGGCACCTGAAACTCCATAAATGGCTGACCACCATTTTGTTTAATGGCTTCGATACGTGCCTGTACAATAGGGTCACCTGGTGAAGCAAAAGGCAGCTTGTCGATGATGACGCAAGACAGGCTTTCTCCACGTACGTCTACCCCTTCCCAGAAGCTTGAGGTGCCTAGCAGAATGGCGTTATCGGTTTGGCGAAATTTTTCCAGCAATTGATGCCGGGGTAAATCACCCTGCATCAGCAGTTCATAAGGCAGCATCTTCTGTTTTAAATAATCGCGCGCTTTATGCATGGCGTAATAACTGGTGAACAAGAGAAAAGCCCTGCCCTGGCTGGCAGCTAATACTGGCATAGCGGCCTGTATTAGCTGCGTTGTATAAGAAAATTCTGACGGCTGTGGCAACTTCTCAGGCAGGTAAAGCAGACTTTGTTTCTGGTAGTTAAAAGGGCTATCCCAGACACCGCTCTGGTAGTTTTCCAGACCAATATTATTAGCAAAATGGCTGAATTTTTTATTGACCTGCAAGGTTGCCGAAGTGAATATCCAGCTGCTGGAAAAATTATCGGTATGCTGTTGAAAAATAGCTGCCACATCTATCGGTGTCGCATGTAGCATAAAACTTTTCGGGTAAGTCTCATACCATAATATTGATTTCTCTGCGTCTGTTTTAAGCTGGACATTTGTTTTAAGAAAAGTTTGAAGGCATGACTGAATTGTTTGTGCGCGTTCAAAGCATTGCTCCAGACCACGACCACGTTCAGCCGCTATTTTTAATACCTCGATTAAATCGGCCAGTGTTGTTGTTACATTTTCTAGCTCTGTTTTTACCGCTGGTTTGTTCTGCACCTTCAGCCAAGTTTGACGTAAGCCCGTCTCACCTAATGACAGCCTAAAATCACGCGCCGCCTTTTCCAGCGCTTCGGCAGAGTCACGCAACTCAACCATATCTGAGGCATCATTTACCTGTTCTGCAATGCTGTCTCGCACCAGTGAGACCAGGTGGCGGCTACTAATCGTTTCACCAAAAAACCGCGCGGCAACATCGTAAAGCTGATGTGCCTCATCAATAATAAAGGCATCCGCATTGGGCAGCAGTTCGGCAAAACCTTCATTCTTTAAAGTCATGTCTGCCAGTAACAAATGATGATTGATCACAACCACATCGGCAGCTTGGGCTTTTTTTCGGGCGTTATTGATAAAACAGTCGTCCCACGAATCACATTCGCTGCCCAGACAGTTATCCGCGGTTGACGTTACCATCGGCCAGACATAAGAATCTTCAGCTATGCCGCTTAACTCTGCCACATCGCCGGAGCGGGTCAGCTTTGACCAGCTTTCTACCTCGGTAAGTAAACTGCGTGTTTCGCGATTGATAAAACCCAGGTGTGGCGCCAGTTGTAGGCGGTGAATACAGAGATAGTTACTGCGGCCTTTTAACAGGGCGGATGTCGACTGCACCGATAAGGCTTTGCTGACACGTGGCAGATCAGTATGAAATAGTTGATCTTGTAGATGCCGCGTGCCAGTCGAGATGATGATTTTTTTTCCTGACAACAAAGCGGGCACCAGATAAGCAAACGTTTTACCAATGCCAGTACCCGCCTCAGCGGTCAATACTTTTCCCGATGAGATGGCCTCA
Organism: uncultured Thiotrichaceae bacterium; assembly: GCA_964566975.1. Classification (GTDB taxonomy): domain Bacteria; phylum Pseudomonadota; class Gammaproteobacteria; order SZUA-229; family SZUA-229. Next base: position 3,300 of record CAZMLD010000066.1, read on the forward strand.
TCAATGGCATCACATAAAGCCAGTTGAGGCTCACGAACCTGGTAGCCTGCAATTTGCTGTTGGAACGGCCCTGCTGATCCAAGAAGATCGGAGGCACGAGAATGAGAGGTGCTTTTCATATTAAAAATAAGAGCCGTCAGCTAAAAAAGGTTTAAAGATTTAAGTTTCTTAATAGCTCGATAATAAGATTCTTCATCATGCATTGCCTTACTCGCATCGCGTATAAACGACCAGTTGAGTAAGCGTAAATCAGCGTCTGAGAAAGCAAAGTTGTTGCTGCGTTTTGCCATCTGCGTAGAGCGCTCGGGTAAATTCATTTGTAATGCGAGCCATGACAGGCGACTCCATGCGGCGGCATATTTTGGTTGGATACGTAACACGCGCTCCAGCTTGTCAGTGGCTGTGTCAAAATGCTTATTCTCTATCAGCGTATCAACCTCTGTTAGCAGCTGGTTAATGGCACCATATTTTGCAGAAGAAACAGGCCGCCATGCCGCATATTGATAGTTTCCAGGGACGTCAACGATGCCATCATCATGCAGCACCTGTTTATTGTATGAAGCACAGGAAACAAGAAAAAACGTGATAAACAGGCTGGATATTAGTCGAAACAATGTTGAAAACCTTTGCTTTATTGTGGGGAAAGTTTAATTGATTCCGTTCAGCATAGTCTCAAGTCATAATTTCTACGACCTGTGGCTGCGTCTCACAGTGTTATCGTTACTGATTGAGACAATAATCGAGCCAATGCCTCCATTCACATGCGCCCTCACCTAATCAAACAGATTAAGAAACCAGTTAGACTTTTTACCTTCTAAACAGTCACTGCGTTGTTCTGGTTGCGTGCCTGCAATAAAGAGTAATTCTACCGCATTTTCACAGCTTTTCTCAGTCAGCAGGCCGTTTTTTCGGTCTATCCAGTGTTTTGATAAGTGTGGCTGTTTTTTTCGTTGATTGTCAACTGGGGCTGTCATGTACCACTGTTCAGATAATTGATACGGCTGATAGGCAATTTCACTCATCATATTTTGCCATATTTGCATTGCTCCTGATGACCCAGTTAATGAGGCTGGACGATTATCGTCATAGCCAGTCCACACGACAGCAACAATATCTGCTGAAAAACCGGCAAACCAGCTATCTCGTAAGTCATCGGAAGTACCTGTTTTACCCGCAACCTGAATGGTCAGATTGTTAGACAACTGTTTAGCCGTACCGTATTTCGTGACATCAATCAGCACTGAATTAATCAGCGCTACCGACTCAGCGTTAACCTGACTTTCAATTTCCAGCGAATAACGCTCTAACGGCTGTTTATGCTTATCCAACACCGCATGCACGCTTCTTAATGGGCTTTGAAAACCGGTCGCCGACAGACTCTGGTAGATTTTTGCCACCTGCATGGGTGACATATTAATCGCACCCAACGCTAGTGAAGGATATTCATTAATCTGTTGTTCCACGCCCAAAGCGGAGAGTGTATTGATGACATTGCCCAGCCCCACATCTAAAGCGGTTCGAATGGCTGGAATGTTGTAAGAGTTAACTAATGACTCATGCAAAGTAACGTTACCACGAAATTTTTTATCAAAATTCTGTGGTTGCCAGTCGGGCTGACCCGCTTGTTTCACGCTGAGTGCTGAATCATCCAGCATGGTTGCCAGTGTATAACCCATTCCACTTTCTAGGGCGCTTAAATAAATAACCGGCTTTATTAATGAGCCGATGGGGCGTTGTGCATTAAGCGCACGATTAAAGCCTTTAAATGACGGGTTTCTATCGCCAACCACCGCCAGCACATCGCCACTTAAAGGCGAAACAACAACCGCTGCCGCTTGTAATTTTTTACTATTAGTTAGCTTAGGCAGCGTGTTTTTAATTGCCTGTTCGGTTTGAAACTGGATATAGGGGTCAAGTGTGGTAAAAACGCGTAGCCCTTCCGAAGATAAATCATCCGCATGATAATCCTGCTGCAACTGAAGCTTCACCACGTCAATAAAAGCGGGGAACAAACCTGTTTTTGCATGTTTAACCGTATTAACGGCTTTATCTGATAACTTTTTTTCCTGTTGAGCTGTTATCAAACCGGATATTTTCATCGTATTGAGTACTAAATTTCGTCGCTGCTTCGCATTATCAGGATTTCTTTTCGGATTATAAAAAGAAGCCCCTTTAACCATAGCGATCAATATTGCCATTTCATCAATGGTCAGTTCTTTTAATTCTTTATCAAAATAAAAATCGCTGGCAAGGCCAAAGCCATGTATCGCACGGCGACCATCCTGGCCTAAATAAATTTCATTGATGTATGTTTCTAAAATTAATTTTTTATCAAAACGAAACTCCAGTATCAATGACATAAAAGCTTCGTTAATTTTACGAATTAACTTTTTTTCTTGGGTGAGAAACAAATTTTTTACTAGCTGCTGGGTCAAGGTACTGCCGCCCTGCACTATTCTCCCTGCGGATAGATTGGCTACCATCGCTCTGGTAATAGCTTGCGGGTCTACTCCCCAATGTGTAAAGAATCGTCTGTCTTCAGTGAGTAATAGCATTTTTATAAACATATCAGGTACATCATCTAGCCGAAGCAAGACCCTGTCCTGAGAGTGTGCGGGGAAAATCCCCGTCAGATATCCTGCATCGAAACGCACCAGAGCTTTACTTTCGGCTGTATATAAATCAGTCAGCTGGGTAACTCTGTCGTTTTCAATAACCATGCGAATGCTATGAGCAGGCTCATCGCCATCCCAAAATGTAAAGTGACGTGTTTTTATTTCAAAGGTATTTTTTCTGTGTCGATACTGCGCCGCTCGTTGCGGCAGCACATCAACCGCTTGATAATTTAAATATGCCAGTTCAAATTTTAATTGTTTAACGGAGATGGATTTGCCAACAAAAATTTCTAGGGGTCGCGCATAAACATGTGCAGGTAATTGCCAGATGCGACCCTCAAAACGCTGAGTAACGCGCTGATCGAGAACAAACAAATACATAGAAAAACTGACTAGACACAGTGATAATAATAAAACGATAATGGCTGATTTAAGCTTGGTTTTTTTCTTGGTGGCATTGCGCCTGGAATTTTCGCCTTTACGACGAACCCGTTTTTTTGGCTTCGCCTTATTTGATACGCTCGCCTTTGCTCTTGTTGATGATTTTGGCGATTTTCCTGTCTTTTTATTTATGGGCATTAACGGATTACTACTAAAAATATTGGATTATAGGACATCATTAAAAATTCTGTTTGAGCCAGCTTATATTTGATAATATCAGGTGAAAAAGTGACAATTATGAATTTTTAGAGATACCCTTTATACACGACAGCCACGAACAATGGGTTCTGTTAAGCAGATAAATGGCTATAAAAAATTAGCATCATACCTTTTCAAAATATAAAATCCGGTTGTTTGCAGGCATTTCATAATCTGTAACCAGACGCATTTTATTCTCTTCTGCCAGTGAGTTAATCTCTTCAAAATGTTTGATACCACTCAATGGATCCTGTTGTTTGAGCCATTGGTCAAAGCGTTCATTACTGTCACTGGTGTACAAACCGTTATAATTAAACGGGCCATAGATAACTAAACGATCATGTTGCTTTAATAAACACCCCGCTTCCCTGATAAAATTAACCACATCTTGCTGATGCATGATGTGAATTGAATTCGCAGTGAAGATAGCGCCGACATCTATTTCTGGCCACTGCGAGGTAGATACATTCAGTTCAAAAGGCGGCTTAACATTATTAAGACCAGCATCAACCACCCAGCTGTTAATGCCATCAAGATATGCTCGGCAATCACTGGGATGCCAGGTTAAATGCGGCATTTTTTCTGCAAAATAAATAGCATGTTGTCCGGTGCCACTACCGATCTCAAGCACGTGCGAAAGTGATGAAAACAAAGGTGATATTATGGACAGGATAACCTGTTTATTTTGCTCACATGATGTTGAATACGGTTTGTTCATACTATTCTGTTATAATTTCATCTACATAATGTTAAAAAATGCTGACTAAATTAGCCACAATGTTCTTTCTTCTAAAGAAACGTCTACAGGTTTCGATTACCGCCATATATAAAACATTAATGGTGACACCAGCTGGTGATGAGAACGTTCAGCTAGGATTAAAATCGGGAAAAATGATAGCGATTATAAGTCCCCTTACTGTATTCCTGAAGAACTTACATGCAAGCTCACTTATTGTGCCTCTAGCTATTGCCCTCTTTATTTTCTCACCAAAGAACGTTTTTTCTGAAGAACAACAAAGTGCATTTGGCATTACAAATTTTGCATTCTCCAACTACCTAGGGACAGGATTTTACGCCACCTCAGGACAGGAAGTTTTTGTCTTTCAGATTCCCTTTCAGTACACAATTAGAGAAAAAACAAACAAAATATCTGGGTGGGTACTCAAGCTCCCGCTGACTTTTGGTATTATTAATGTCAACAATATTGATATAAACAATATCCCTGATCTTAACGACGTAACAACGCTCACTTTTCTTCCCGGTATTGAATATCAACACCCTATAACCCAAAACTGGACGGTCACACCCTTCATCGATATTGGTCTTGCTCGTGACTTTAATAATGCAACCAATGTACTACTCACCGGCATTGGTATTAAAAGTTTTTACAGCATACCTGTTGGTAATGCCTTATTAATGCTGGGCAACCGTTTTTTATACGCACGTGAACGCAGTGACATTAGTAATAATGATTCAGACTATTCATTGATCGAAACGGGGCTGAATTATCGGGTTGCCAGTGATTACACATTTGATAATGGCACTATATTTAGTAATTTATATTACATCAATTTTTATTACCCAAATAACCTTGTGTTTTTTGAGCAGACAGCCAACCCAGTGCGGGTAGGCGTAGAGCATGAAATCGGCATTACTTTTAGCAACCTCCCCGACTTTTTATTTTTTAAACAACCACAAATTGGCGCTGGCATACGCTTTGGTGACGACCTAAATGTATTTCGCATTGTATTTGGTGCGCCATTTTAGCTGTTCGCTATACATTTTACACATTAAATTCAATATCTTATAGCATGAATAAATAATCAGCAATGAGATTTGCGACTCATTTTTTGTTTTAGTACAATGTCGTAAAATAATAATAATACATGCCTCTGCATTTAGCTCAGCATTATTATGAGGTAAGGACGTAGGTTATTGATTTTTCAGGTCGCTGTGAATACATCCATGTACGCTCTACTGTCGCATCCATGCTACAGATTCCTAAAAAATCAATAACCTACGTCCTAACCACGGTACTGTGCTGAGTTAAATGCAGAGACATGTAATAATATGACGAGTTGTCACACATCAACTTAATGGAGAATATAATGCCATCAAATACAAGCTCAGAAGTGCCCGGTGAGCGTCGTGCACGCGCACGAGACGAAATTAAACGCCTTATTGCCGAACGGAACACGGTGCTCTCACAATATTACAATCTCGCCAAACATGTTGACAACACAGCAACAGATAGAAGCGGCACACTCGATTTACTTGAGGAGTTTTGCCAGCAACTGGTTGATTATTTGGCAACGGGACATTTTGAAATTTATCGCCGCATTGAAGAAGGTAATGAGCGCCGAGACGAAATAGTCAAACTTGCTGAAAAAATATTGCCGCGTATTAATGATACTACTCAAATAGCCGTCGCATTTAATGATTTATACGATGATATTGAACACATTGATGATGCCGTCGTTAAGCAACTGCCCAGTTATTTGAGCAAGTTGGGCAAAGAGCTTGCATCACGTATTGAACTGGAGGACCAGCTCATTAATACCCTGCTTTGTAGCAGTGCAAAACCTGTTTTAACAAAGCTAGGCGCTGAGGAAGTTGCTGTTTAATCCAGTTGTTA
>CAZMLD010000067.1:0-9055 GCA_964566975.1 uncultured Thiotrichaceae bacterium
GCACTAGATTCATCATTACTCGTCACGTCATTCCTGCATGTTTCTAGCAGGAATCCATCATGTAGCTAGATTCCGCTAGGCTTGTCCTCGCACGTTTTGAGCGGGGAAACATGCGGGAATGACGGAGCGTAACATGCAAGTAACGAGATTAATTTATGCTTCCACTTAACCCTAGCCGCCTAAAGGCGTGGGATTTACGGATCCCCTATCGGGGACTTTAAATCAGGGGTTAATAAACAGAACCGTTTGTAGCATAAGCGGTTAATAGGCTTGGTACATCTATAATTAGCGCTATACTGCCATCACCGGTAATTGTTGCACCTGAAAAACCTCGTGTATTGCTAAGCATCCTGCCCAGCGGTTTAATGACCACCTCTTCCTGCCCAGCGATATGATCAACGACTAAACAAAAACGTCTGGCGCCCATTTGTACAACGATAACTTTTTGTGATATTTCCGGCCCAGAAAAGCTGCCATCTTGAACCAGCCATGGAGCGAGATAAAAAAGTGGTAACGGTTTATCTCTGACTCTAATGACTTCATTGCCGTCAATAACGTTTATTTGATCGGGTTGCATATTAAAGGCTTCTAGTACATTAGATAATGGCAATGCAAACTGATAACGGTTTAATTTAATCATTAGTGTTGGTAAAATAGCTAGAGTCAGTGGCAAAGATATAGTAATAACTGAGCCTTCTCCCAGTATGGAGTCAATTTCAACATTACCATTTAATTCATTAATTCTGGTTTTAACAACATCCATGCCCACGCCACGCCCAGATACATCCGAGACTTCGGTAGCCGTTGAGAAACCGGCGGCAAATATCAGGTTGTAGGCTTCTTTGTCAGTGAGACTGTTTGCTATTTCCTCTGACATCATGCCTTTTTCTACCGCTTTTTTACGTAACACGGCATGATCCATACCTTTGCCATCATCAGTAACGGTCAATAATATTTGATCACCTTCCTGTTTTGCGCTGAGTGTAACGGTTCCTTGTCTGGGTTTGCCCGACTCAAAACGGTGTTCGGGTGATTCAATACCATGATCGGCAGCATTTCGTACCAGATGAATTAACGGATCAGCCAACGCTTCGACCAGGCTTTTATCAAGATCGGTTTCTTCACCAATTAATTCAAGGTTGATGTCTTTTTTAAGCTTTCTGGCAAGATCACGAATAACGCGTGGAAAACGGCTAAAAACTTTTTTTATTGGCTGCATTCGAGTTTTCATTACTGAACTTTGTAGCTCAGAAGACACCAGTTCTAGGGTTGATATTGCATCCGCCAAACTCGTATTTTTAGTTTCTTGTTTTAGTGTTGTTAAACGATTACGCACTAGTGCCAGTTCGCCAACCAGGTTCATGATGTCATCTAGCCTTGAGGTATCAACACGAATGGTACTCTCTACCACTGGTTTTTCAGAAGGCTTTTTATTGCTGTTATCAGGTGCTTTTTGAACGGGTTTGGTTTCAACGGGTAAAGTACTAACATTGTTATGGTTTACAGACTTTGCCTGTGGTTCTGAAGTGACACTGGGCCCTTTTCCCTGTCCATGTAATTGATCAAGTGCTGCCTCAAATTCATCATCAGTGATCAGCTCACTATTTCCCTTTTTAACGATTGCACTCGATTTCTCGTCATCACTGACTGAACCATGTTTTCCTTCACTATGTAACTGGTCGAGAACCGCATCGAATTCATCATCTGTAATAACATCAGATTTTTGTTGTGCTGCACCTGTCTTTGATGATGCATCTTCAGCAATTATCTGATGCTTGCCCTCGCCATGTAGTTGATCAAGTACCGCATCAAATTCATCATCTGTTATCAAGCCTGTATCTGTTTTATTTTCTTTGTTAGCAACCACGCTGTTCGCCTGTAGCATGGCTTCAAATTCATCATCCATGCTTTGTTCACTGGATGCTTTGGTTTCTGCCTGCTGTTCTGTACTCGGTGCTGCCTCTGGCATCCCTGTATTCGATAACAGAGTATCAAGTTGTTGCAGCAGTTCAGCGTTGGCATCAACAAGTTCTTCGCCGCCACGCACACTAGTAAACATGTCTTCAAGTTCATCCAGCGTTTGAAACATAACGTCGATCAGTTCAGCGGTCACTTGGCGTTCACCTTGGCGTAGCTGATTAATCGCATCCTCTGCACGATGACAAATTTCGACCATTGGCATGAGCTTCATAAAACCTGCGCCACCTTTTATCGTATGGTAGGCACGAAATATGGCATTAATTATTTCTATATCATCTGGTGATTTTTCCAGTTCAGCAAACTGGTCATTAAGCTGATCAAATAGCTCACCGGCTTCGACCAAAAACTCCTGTAATATTTCGTTATCAACGCTCATTTTAATTCACCTGTTATTGTCTCTGACGCTTATAACTATTTCAGAAGCCAAGGGAAGACAGCAGGTCATCGACTTCTTCTTGCGAATTTAATACATCACCCTGTTTTCCGCCATGTTTCACGCCTGGTACTGCGGGGCCATACCCTTTATTCTCTTTCTCATCTTCGGTTTCAATATTGACTGCTACTACATGCTGAGTTTTCTCGCCATCGGCTAATTGCGTATTGCTTAGGTCGTTATCTGTCTGTAATAAGGTCAGTAAATTATTTTCGACTTCCTGCACCAGAGTACTGACGCGTTGAATAACCTGACCGGTTAGATCTTGATAATTCTGTGCCAGCATAATCTCATTTAAGTCATTTTTTACTGTTTCTGATGAAGCTGAAACCAGTTCTAAAAAAGTGTCTATCTCTTCATTATTACTTGCTATATCACTATTTTTCTGGCCGTCATGGTAACTGCGTAGTTTTTGTTGCAGAATAACGGCTTTTACCTGCATCTTTGACAGTAACGGGTTACTTTTTTCAATTAATGAGATAGTTTTATGTGCCGACTCTTCAGTTAAATCAACAACATGCTGTAGTCGTGCTCTGGCATCAGGCATGTCCTCGCTGGTCATCATTTGAATTCGTGTGCCGTCCATAAAATTGCTCATACTGTCGTGTAGCTGTCGTGTTAGTCTGCCCACTTTAGTGTATAAGCCCTGATCATATTCGCTATTATTTAGCTGATAAAGCTTATGCAATAAATTTTCTGCTTGCTGTTCATCAGCCATCTGCAATGCTTTTATGTATTGCTGCGCCATATCAATACATAAGTTTGTATCTACAGATTGCTGTTCCATTTTCATGTTTTGCATCAACTACTCTCCAGCCTGGCGAAAACTTTATCAACTTTTTCTCTAAGCGTATCAGCGGTAAATGGCTTGACCACGTAACCATTAACGCCTGCTGCTGCTGCTTGCATAATTTGTTCACGTTTCGCCTCTGCTGTTACCATCAGCACAGGTATGGATGACAATTCAGGATTTGCACGCACTGCCTTGAGCAAATCAATACCTGCCATGCCAGGCATGTTCCAGTCTGTAACTAAAAAATCTATGCCCCCTTTTTCAAGAATGGGCAACGCTGTTTTTCCATCATCGGCTTCTTCGATATTTTTAAATCCAATCTCTACTAACAAGTTTTTTACAATTCGCCTCATGGTAGAGAAATCATCGACGACCAGTATGTTCATATTTTTATCCACTATTTACTCCACAGTTGTCTACGTATAGTATCGACCACGTATCCGGAACTCTTTATTATTTAATATATATTTTTTGTTTGTCAGCGATCTATACTTTTATAAAAGGAGATGCCTGCATGTTCATTTTTCATTATCTACCCAGTCACTCATACGTGCACGCAAGCGTAGCAGTGCCTGGCTGTGTATCTGGCAAACTCTGCCTTCGGTAATGCCGAGGATTTCGCCTATTTCACGTAGATTGAATGCTTCATTGTAATAAAGTGAAACAACCATTTTTTCACGTTCTGGTAAATTTGAGATTTTATCGACCAGACCAGATTTAAAATTTTCTTCCTGAATATGCTCATAGGGGTCATTAAAATCACTACTTTTATATTCATCTTTGCTGCTTCCAGTCAATGTTATATCTTCATAACTTAGTAGCTGACAGCCAGCAGCATCCTTTACCATGCTGTAGTATTCATCAATACTAAGCTCTAGTACTGCTGCAATTTCATTATCTTTGGCATCTCTACCCTGCTCTCTTTCTACCACTCTAATGGCTTCTGATATTTGTCGAGACTTTTTATACACTGAACGCGGTGTCCAGTCACAACGGCGCACTTCATCTATCATTGCCCCCTGTATTCTAATTCGTGCATAGGTTTCAAAACTTGCACCTTTAGATACGTCATAAGCTTTTAATGCTTCAAATAGCCCTATCATTCCCGCCTGAATCATATCTTCAAGTTGCACATTTGCTGGTAACCTGGAGATCATGTGGTACGCTATTTTTTTTACAAAGGGCGCATGCTCAGTCATCAACACATCATAGTTGGGTCTTTTCTCGGTAATTGCGCCGACATCGGCATAACACGATAGTCCTGTCATGAGTATGGCTCCGGGGGTGATGTTGATCGAATGTTCTCTGACCGCATTAAATCAGACTGAATCATCCGTTCAACAAAAAACTTAAGTTGGCCCGTTGACCTTGAAGTATCGTCTTCCCAGCTATCGATGTACCTGGTGATGCGTTTAAATGCGAGGGCAGATGGGCTGCGTGGAAAAGCGTCGACTACGGCTCGTTGGTGTTGAATGGCTTTGCGTAATTTTTCATCAAATGGAACGGCACCGGCGAAACTCAAAATAACATCCAGAAATCGATCCGTTGCTTTTGATAATTTTTTAAATAGATTATGACCTTCATGCACATCATGGGTCATATTCGCCAGCACATGAAAGCGTGTTACATTGTGGTGACGACTCATGACTTTAATAAAAGCGTATGCATCGGTGATGGATGCAGGCTCATCGTGTACCACGACAATGACATCTTGTGACGCTTTACAAAAGTTAACCACTGTGTCGGAGATACCAGCACCCGTATCAATGATGAGTGCATCAACTGCATTACCTAGTTCACTAAAGGCGTTGATCAGCCCTGCTTGTTCTGCCGATGTTAAATTTGCCATTTTACTGATACCTGATGATGCAGGTATTATTTTTATATTCGACGGCCCTTCTACAATGATTTCTTCCAAGGTACGTTCACCACTAATGACATGTGATAAATCGTACTCGGTAGTCAAACCTAACAATACGTCAATATTCGCCATGCCTAAATCAGCATCAAGCAGTAAAACTTCTTTTTTCTGTTTAGCCATTGATAAGGCTAAATTAATCGATACATTGGTTTTACCAACACCACCTTTACCACTGCTTACAGCAATAATTTTTAACGGCTTTGGCTGTACTATACGACGCATATTGTCTGCCTGATCAATTGCTCTATCAAATAATTGCATTATTTATCATCCCACCAAATGTATAAGCCAGCTCTTCTGTAGAAGGCGATTTTTTTGTATTACGCATTAATTTAACGGCCTCTTTCACTAACAGGTTACCGCGTGCCTGATGTAAATCGTCTGGCACTTTTTGCCCGTCACAAACAAAGTGTAGCGGTAAATCATGCTGCACAAGCACCGATATAATTTCACCTAGACTTGATGTTTCATCTATTTTTGTCAATATGCAGCCCTGCAATTTCAACTGACCAAATGAACGAATCACATCGTCTTGCAAACTCATTTGCCCAGTGGCAGATAACACCAGAAAGTTTTTTATATCCATCTCTCTTATGTTTAACATCGTTAGCTGATCGGATAAACGTGAGTCCTTCTGACAGATACCTGCGGTATCAATAAGCGTCAGGTTCTGCCCGCTCGTTTTTTCCTTTGCCTGTTTTAGCAAGTTTTTTAATTCTTCACTATCTGATGCGACGTGTACAGGTATGCCCAGTATTCTTCCGTAGGTACGTAATTGTTCATGTGCGCCAATACGGTAGTTATCGGTGGTAATTAAAGTAATGCCTCGCCGACCATTTTTTAGTGCAAATCGTGCAGCCAGTTTGGCGATAGTGGTGGTTTTACCCACACCAGTTGGGCCGATTAAGGCGATAACGCCACCACGATTTAAAATATCATCATTGTTAATGGGTACTAATTTCGCCAGCAACTTTAGTGACTCCAGCCAACTTTGTTTATTCAAACCCTGGCTTGCTATTTTTTTTGCGATGTTCTGACTCAACTTGGAACTTAAACCCAGTGTCATTAACTGTTTTAACAAACTGGCATATAGAGGTTGTACGCGATCAGTTTCGCCCCACGCCAGTTGCATTAATGGTGCCTCCATTATGTTTCTCAGCCCTTGCAATTCATCCTGAATTTGGCTTAATGTTGCTGAACCCCCGTTTTCGCTAGCTTCATCATACATATCTGAAACGGCTGATTGCTGAACCTGAGCAGCAGAATATTGTTCAGATTCACTCCCATTTGTTACTGAGCGCATCGCGTCTTCATAGGTTTTTTCATCACCAACTGCGGCATAACCATCGGCTATTGGCAAATCAGATACTTTACTGCTATCTATTGCTGACAGATCTTCTGGATTGCCTAGTGAAGCATTCACCATTGCGTCTTCGTAATCCATTGCGGCAATGATTTCCACTCCGCCACTGACTCGACGATTTGACAAAATAACGGCATCAGGTCCCTGTTCATCGCGCAACTCGCGAAGTGCCTGCCGTGAGGTGGCGGCAAAATAACGTTTCATTTTCATTTATATATCACTCCTGACAACGGATAATAAAAAATAATAACTGTTGAAACGATGCGTTTATTTTTTATTAACGGCATTTATACTGCTCCACCTAGCTGGCCGCCTACTGCAGCAACAACTTTTATATTTTTACTCTCAGGTACTTCGTTATACGTCAATACATGCAAGCTAGGCGCTAAACTTCTTAACATTCTTGCCAGTATGGGGCGAATCGTTGGCGACACCAGTAACACAGACGCTTTACTCGCCATCTCCTGTTGCTGTACGCAGACGTTTAGTTCTTTAATCATTTGCTCGGCTAATCCTGGTTCGATGCCCAGACCTAATTCTGGCGCACTTTGTACAGATTGTTGCAAGATTTGTTCCAACTCTGGACTCAATGTGATAACCGGCAGTTCTTGCTCTAAGCCATTGATATGCTGATATATTTGTCGTGCCAGTGCAGTGCGTACCGATGCCGTCAAGGCGTCAGGATTTTGTCCATTAGGCGCATGCTCCGCCAAAGTTTCGGCGATGGTACGCATATCCCTGATCGGAATGCCTTCAGCCAGTATGTTTTGCAACACTTTTACCACGGTTCCAAGTGGCAGTATTTTTGGCACTAAATCTTCAACCAGCGACGGTGAGTTCTTTTTCAACATATCCAGCAACTGCTGAACTTCTTCATGCCCAAGTAACTCATGAGCATGACGTTGCAGCACATGGCTCATGTGTGTGGCGACCACAGTACTGCTATCGACCACGGTATATCCCAGGGTTTGCGCCTCATCGCGCATGGCAGGATCAATCCACACTGCTTCCAGACCAAAGGTAGGGTCTTTTGTTTTTATGCCTTTTAGTTCACCAAACACCTGCCCTGGGTCAATCGCGAGATCTTTTTCAGGATAGGCTTCGCCTTCGCCAACCGGTACACCCATTAATATAATGCTGTAACCATTGGGCGTGAGATCCAGGTTGTCTCGAATATGCACAGCCTGTATAAGAAAGCCAAGATCCTGTGACAGCTTCTTACGTACGCCTTTTATGCGTGACATCATTTGACCCCCCTGATTTTTATCAACCATAGGAATCAAGCGATAGCCGACTTCCAGACCAATCACATCAACCATGGGGACATCATCCCAGCTTAATTCTTTATGTTGTGGTTCTTGCTCTTCTGGCGTTGCCACTTTTTCTATTTCTAACTTTTCCCTTACATCAATCTGGTGTTTTATATAAAAGGCAACGCCAGCAGCAATAAAACCCAAAGTAAGGAAAATAACATTTGGCATACCTGGAATCAGGCCTAAGCCAATAATAATGGCAGCCGTAACGGCAACGGGTTTGGGTGTGTTAAACAACTGCCCCAGTACTTGCTCACCCATGTTTTTTGACGCTGAGGCACGAGTAACAGCAATGGCTGCCGCAGTCGATAAAATAAGCGATGGTATTTGCGCCGCCAGTCCGTCACCAATAGTTAACAGTGTATAGTTACGAGCAGCATCAGAAAATGCCATATCATGTTGCACCATACCTATTCCCAGACCAAAAATAAGATTGATAAACAATATTAAAATAGCGGCAATGGCATCGCCTCTAATAAATTTACTGGCACCATCCATAGAGCCATAAAAATCCGCTTCGCCGGAAATGTCTTGCCGCCGTTGCCGCGCTTCGTCTTGCGTAATTAGCCCTGAGTTTAAATCGGCATCAACTGCCATTTGTTTGCCTGGCATAGCATCCAAGGTGAATCTGGCATTAACCTCAGATATCCGCCCTGCACCTTTTGTCACCACCACAAAATTAATAATGGTGAGTACCGCAAATACCACAATACCAACCACATAATTACCGCCAGCAACAAACTCGCCGAAGGCTTTAATCACCGCGCCCGCAGCATCCGTTCCAGTATGCCCTTCAAGTAATACGATACGTGTTGATGCAACATTGAGTGATAAGCGAAGTAAGGTGGCGGCTAACAGCACCGTAGGAAAGACGTCAAAATCGAGGGGACGTGTGCTGTAAATAACCACCAGCAATACCACCATAGACAGTGCAATATTGAAAGTAAAAAACAAATCCAGTAGCAACGGCGGCAATGGCAAAACCATCATTGCTAACATCGCAACCAGTAATAAAGGTACACCCAAACCTCGTATAGAAAAAAATCGGCTGTTTAAAATGGATGTATTGTAATTCATGGTTGCTCTCTATTTTTTAAAACCTGTTGCTGTTTATTAATCGTTGCATAAAATAGGCTTGTCAGAATGACTTTTATTTTCAGACCTTAATCATCCTCGCTATGGTTCAACTAATTTTTTAGGTTAAATCAAATCATTTAGCTCATCAGGTATGGGTAAATCTTTGGGTTCTTCC
>CAZMLD010000068.1:0-9039 GCA_964566975.1 uncultured Thiotrichaceae bacterium
TTTCGGTTGAACGGTATTTAAGCTGCATCCCTTGTATAAAATTACGCAAAATCTGATCTTTGCAGACACGGTAGTGTTTATGATCTTCTCGTCGAAAAAATGCACTTAATTCATGTTTACTGATACGTAAACTGGCCAAATTTAAAAGATCCAGAACTTCTTCATTTTTCAGGTTCAAGGCAATTTTTAACTTCCTGAAAATAATATTGTTGTTTAATTTTTTTTCAGGCTCTGGCTGAGGCCCGTCTTTTTTGCCACGTTTTTCAATAATCAGGCCATTAAGAAAAATGGCCAGTTGCGTATCGCTGAAACTTTTATAAGAAGGGTCATCGTCTTTTTTTAACCAGTCGCTGATTTGCTCACGCGTAACCAGACAGTTAGCCAGGTTAAAAATAGAGATCATTTTCGAGTCATTAAAGTCGAAAATATAACGAACGCGGCGCAAAATATCATTATTTGTCATACTGATTACAATAGTGTTTTCTAAAAGAGAGGGGCCAGTGGCTCCGATAAGGTAATAAGTTCATCGAGTATTAATCGCTGCATATCTAGGAGCTTGACGATTTATTCTACAGTAACCGATTTTGCCAAATTGCGTGGTTGATCGACATCAGTGCCTTTACGCACAGCAACAAAATATGAAAAAAGCTGTAGCGGAATGGTGAACAGCACAGCAGCTAACTCCGCCTCTACTGCGGGGATTTTCATTATATGGCACTGTTCGCCAAGGTCTGAAACATCCAGTCGTTCATCGGCAAACAGGTAGACCTCACCGCCACGAGCCAGTATCTCCTGAATATTGGATTTTATTTTTCCTTCAAAACCATCCATTGACGCGATGGCTATGGTCGGTAAATCAGGGTCAATTAAAGCGATAGGCCCATGTTTCAACTCACCCGCTGGGTAAGCGTCAGCGTGAATATAAGAAATTTCTTTTAATTTTAACGCACCTTCCATGGCGATAGGAAACAGTGTACCACGGCCAATAAAAATCGCATTTTCTATGTCAGTAAACTTTTCTGCCCATTCATCTATTGCATCGGCATTTTGTAGCACTTGCTCAATTAAAGCGGGTAAAGCCTGCGCCTGCTGAAACAATGCCTTCGCTGCATCATCGGCTAAACCCTGGCGTTTACCCAGAGCAACCACCAGCATCAACATAGCAATGAGTTGTGTGGTGAATGCCTTGGTTGATGCAACACCAATTTCCGGGCCTGCGCGAGTCATTAATTTGAGTTTACTTTCTCGCACCAGTGAGCTTTCAGGTACATTGCAGACTGACAGGGTAAAATCAGTTAACTGCTTAACAGCGCGTAGTGCCGCCAGAGTATCGGCGGTTTCGCCTGACTGGGAGATTGTCACTACCAGGGTATTGTCCATTAATACCGTTTTGCGATAACGATACTCACTCGCCACTTCAACTCGACAAGGAATACCAGCAATGGCCTCTAACCAGTAACCGGCAACCAGCCCAGCGTGATAACTCGTACCGCAGGCAATAATTTGTACTGCTTTAATCTGGTCAAAAATTTCATTTGCAGCAACACCAAACGCGGTATCCAGTAATTTACCATCAACAAAACGGCCTTGAAGAATATCAACAAGAACAACAGGCTGTTCATGGATTTCTTTCAGCATGTAATGACGGAACTCACCTTTTGCTGTGGCATCCGCACTTAATGCTGATTCTTTAATCTCACGTTCAACGAGTTCACCTTTGTCATTGTAGATAAACAGCTCGTTGGTTCGAATATCGGCGATATCCCCCTCTTCAAGATAAATAAAACGCCGCGTCACCGGCAGTAATGCGGCTGCATCTGAGGCAATAAAGTATTCGCCAAAACCAACACCAATCACTAAGGGACTACCTCGGCGTGATGCGATCAAACGGTTGTTCTCACTATGGGAGATAACACCTAACGCATAAGCACCTTCAAAGTCGGCAACAGCCAGACGCACTGCAGTGAGCAGGTCACCTTCTTGTTTCAGGTAATGCTCAATCTGATGAACCGCCACTTCGGTATCGGTCTGCGAAGTGAAGTCAAAACCGTTTTTTCGCTGTTGCTCACGAAGTTCGCCATGGTTTTCGATAATACCATTATGCACAATAGCCACAGACTGGTTACATATATGGGGGTGCGCATTTTGTTCGCTGGGCTCACCGTGTGTTGCCCAGCGGGTATGTGCCACGCCCAGCACGCCGATAATTTCTGGATGTTCCACCAGAGCATCAGACAGCGCCTGCACCTTACCCACACGACGTACACGACTAAGCACATCGTCTTTATCTAGCACAGCAATGCCAGCTGAGTCATAACCACGATATTCAAGGCGACGAAGCCCTTCCAGCAAAATGGGCGTTACGTTACGCTCAGCAACTGCCCCAACTATTCCACACATAGCGAATCCTTATAAAATAAAATTATTTCCAGAGTTAATATTGGGGATTAAAAAGGGATGTCGTCATCAAATCCATCATCAACCACCTTCGCTGCTGGCTGTGGTTGTGACGGTTGCCTTGCAGCCGCAGCTTGCGGTGCTGACTGTGCCGGTGCATAGCCGCCAGAATCACCACTGCGCCCGTCCAGCATTTGCATTACGCCATTAAAACCCTGGACGACGACTTCTGTTGTGTAGCGATCCTGACCATCCTGACCTTGCCATTTTCGGGTCTGTAGCTTACCTTCAACATAAACTTTTGAACCCTTTTTCAGGTACTGACCAACAACTTCTGCCAGTTTGCCAAAGAAAACCACGCGATGCCATTCGGTTTTTTCTTTTTTCTCACCAGAGCTTTTGTCAATCCATGACTCTGAGGTCGCCAGCGTTATATTCGCCATTGCATCACCACTTGGCATGTATTTGACTTCTGGATCTTTACCTAAATTACCAATTAAAATTACTTTATTTATGCCACTTTGTGCCATGTTTTTTTCATCCCGCTATCACTATTGTTTGTACGAATCATTTACTGCTAAAGATAACAATTTTTCTTCATCAAGGATACGTTTTTTAACTTTTAAATAGGCCGTTTGGCCAAATTCATTCTCATCATCAATAAGTGTGACTTCGACTACACCTCTGACTGCCATTAATTGTTCGACACTAACCGCATCCACATTTAGCAGATAAGTACTTAAATACAATGGTTTTTTCATGGTTAGCGCGAGAAAAAACCACAGCACTAAAACAACTAGCACCGTTATGTATACACCCTGAACGCCCCAGCTATGGTGGGCAAAACCACCGATAACGCCGCCAGCGAAAGCACCAAAAAACTGGCTACTGGAATACATACCCATGGCTGTTCCTTTCTGGGTTGCGGGGGCTGTTTTTGAAACCAGTGAAGGCAATGAGGCTTCTAGCAAATTAAAACCAGCGAAAAAGATAATCAGAGCCAGTGTAATGTGCCACAAGGTCTGACCATTGAGAAAAATCAGGGTGGCAGCAATGAGGCTGATAATCGCGCCATTAAATACCAGTTTCATTGCCTGCTTACGTTCAGCGACAATAATAAAAGGCACCATGATAAGCAGTGATACGACAAACACTGGTAAATAAATTTGCCAGTGTTTGTCTGCGGCAAGCCCCATGGTATACTTCAATTCTAACGGCAGCACCAGAAATACACTCATTAAAACAAAGTGCAAAGTCAGTATGCCAATATCTAGGCGCAATAACTGCGCATCTTTTAGCACCGACAACAATGAGCGAACCTCTACTTCCGCATCACGATGAAAATGGCTATGCACAGGGTCAGGTACAAATAATAGCAGGATAGCAATACCCACCAGTGCTAACACTGCCGTGCTATAGAAGATGCCGCTGATGCCTATCCAGTCATTTACCAGCGGTCCTAGTACCATAGAGATGGCAAATGACATGCCGATACTGACACCAATGAGCGCCATCATTTTAGTTCTATGTTCTTCGCGTGACAGGTCTGCTGCCAGTGCCATTAAAGCCGCAGCAATAGCACCTGCACCCTGCACTGCTCGACCAAAGATAATCCCTTCGATGCTTTCTGCATTAGCAGCAATCAACGAGCCCCCAGCAAAAATGAGCAAACCGATAATAATCACCGGCTTACGACCTATGCGATCGGACCACATGCCAAAGGGTATTTGTAAAATAGCCTGTGTCAGACCATAAATACCCAGCGCCAGCCCCATTAAAAAAGGCGTTGCCCCAAGTTCATCAGCGTACAGGGCAAATACGGGCAGAATCATAAACAGGCCTAACATACGAAAGGCATAGATCAGCGCCAGCGAAAAGGCAGCATGGCGTTCCTGCGAAGCCAGACTACTCGACACTGGATTACCTGGTTTTTGATGACTCATAAAACAATTAACCGCAGCGCCATCCGAGGCTCTTTGCGCCATAATGTAAACATGTTAACTATACCTAGCAGGGCATTTATTCTCTCTCATGTGGCACGATACTGCCTAAAAGTCGGCACTCACTTGAGAGAAAATCAACAATCTGTTAAAACAACGACACATGAATGTGCCACTAAGAAATCCGATGATGCACATAAAATGAAAATAAACAGATGTGGCGCTTGCCGAAAAAACTAAAAGCAGGCATTCTAGCAGATTGCTTACATCGCTGAACATATTATGAATACCATCCAGATTCGCGGCGCACGCACGCATAATCTTAAAAACATTGATTTAGATATACCGCGTGACAAATTGATTGTGATTACCGGTCTGTCCGGCTCCGGCAAATCATCACTGGCATTTGATACCATTTTTGCCGAGGGGCAGCGACGCTATGTGCAGTCGCTGTCTACTTATGCGCGCCAGTTTCTATCGATGATGGAAAAACCCGATATCGACACCATCGAAGGTCTGTCGCCGGCAATTTCTATTGAACAAAAAACCACTTCTCATAATCCACGCTCTACCGTAGGCACGATTACCGAGATTTATGACTACCTGCGTTTGCTCTTTGCCCGCGCTGGCACACCTCGTTGCCCTCAACACGGCAGTGAACTACAGGCACAAACCATCAGCCAGATGGTTGATCAGGTACTCGCCTTACCTCAGGGCAGTAAGTTGATGTTGTTAGCGCCAGTGATTCGCGACCGTAAAGGCGAACACCTTAATCTGTTTAGTGACTTCAAGCAGCAGGGTTTTCTCCGAGTTCGTATTGACGGCAAGGTGTTTGAACTTGATGAAGTGCCTGCACTGGACGCCAAAAAAAAACACAGCATTGAAGTTGTGGTTGACCGCTTTAAAGTAAGAGACGACATCAAAACCCGCCTTGCTGAATCTTTTGAAACAACCTTATTACTGGCTGATGATGTGGCAATTATCGCCTGGATGGATGCCATTGATGAGAAAGATGCAGCAACTAAAAACGAGCTCATTTTTTCTGCCAAATTTTCCTGTCCGCTTTGTGGTTATAATTTGCAGGAGCTAGAACCACGCTTATTTTCATTCAACAATCCAGCAGGAGCCTGCAGCGAATGCGAAGGGCTGGGGCATAGCAATTTCTTTGATCCAGAACGTGTCGTTAGTACACATTTAAGCCTTGCCGGCGGCGCGGTTCGTGGATGGGATAAACGTAATGCTTATTACTTCAGCATTATTCAATCTTTAGCCAGGCATTTTGATTTTGATGTGAACATTCCGTTTAAAACATTAAGCCCAGAGATTCAGCAGATAGTACTGTATGGCAGCGCAAAGGAACAGATCATTTTTAAATACCCAGGACATGCCGGTCGCCGTGGCAAGCAACGTACCCATGCATTTGAAGGCGTATTACACACCATGGATCGACGTTACCGCGAAACCGAATCAAATTTAGTACGTGAAGAACTGGCGAAATTTCTTTCGGTACAACCCTGCCCTGAGTGTCAGGGCACACGTTTGAACATCGCGGCACGTCATGTTTTTATTCAGGGAAAAACACTGGCTGAAATAACCGCGATGCCTATTCAACATGCTTATGATTTTTTTGATTCACTACAGTTAAGCGGCTTTCAAGGCAAAATTGCAGAAAAAATTAACCGTGAAATTTCTTCGCGGCTCAATTTTCTGGTCAATGTTGGGCTAGATTATCTCACTCTGGATCGCGGGTCAGATACGCTGTCAGGCGGTGAGGCACAACGCATTCGCCTCGCCAGTCAGATTGGTGCTGGTTTGGTTGGCGTTATGTACGTGCTGGATGAGCCCTCCATTGGTCTGCACCAGCGCGACAACGACCGCCTGATAAAGACGCTGAATCATCTGCGTGATATAGGCAACACGGTGATTGTCGTGGAACATGATGAAGATGCCATTTTATGTGCTGATCATGTCATCGATATTGGCCCTGGCGCAGGGGTGCATGGTGGCGAAATCATTGCCGAAGGTACGCCGCAGGACATCATGAACAACAGCCAGTCACTCACTGGGCAATACCTTGCTGGCATCAAAAAAATTGAAATTCCAAAAAAACGAACGCAAACAAGTGGCAACGTTTTTCACCTTTCAGGTGCCACTGGCAATAACTTACAGAATGTTGATATCGATATTCCAGTGGGTTTATTCACCTGCGTTACGGGGGTTTCCGGTTCTGGCAAGTCAACACTAATTAACGATACCCTGTACCCCATACTCGCCAAAGCGATTAACAAAAATAATTCAATGACGGCTGCGCCACATCGGTCATTTACAGGCATTGAACATTTTGACAAAGTTGTTGACATCGACCAGTCACCTATCGGTCGTACGCCACGTTCTAACCCAGCAACTTATACTGGGCTGTTCACCCCAATACGTGAACTGTTTTGCGCCACCCAGGAAGCACGTTCTCGTGGTTACAAACCTGGGCGCTTTAGCTTTAATGTGAAAGGTGGTCGTTGCGAAGCCTGCCAGGGTGATGGCGTAATCAAGGTCGAAATGCACTTTTTACCCGATGTTTATGTCGATTGTGATGTTTGCAAAACACAACGCTACAATCGCGAGACACTGGAAATAAAGTACAAAGGTAAAAACATTCACCAAGTGTTGGCGATGACCATAGAAGATGCGCTGGTTTTCTTCAATGCCATTCCAGTACTAAACCGAAAATTACAAACCCTAATGGATGTTGGTCTGGGTTACCTTACTCTGGGGCAACGCGCCACTACCCTTTCTGGTGGCGAAGCGCAGCGGATTAAATTAGCCAAAGAACTATCAAAACGCGACACCGGAAAAACCGCCTACATTCTTGACGAGCCCACCACAGGTTTGCATTTTTATGATGTGCAGCAGCTACTCGACGTACTCATTAGACTGCGCGATCACGGTAATACGGTCATCGTAATCGAACACAACCTCGACATCATAAAAGTAGCTGACTGGATTATAGATCTAGGACCCGAAGGCGGTTACAAAGGCGGTCAGATAGTTGCCACCGGCACGCCAGAAGAAGTGGCACAAATACCAGGTTCGTTTACTGGCAAATACATTAAACGTATACTGGATAAAAATGGCAGAAAAACAAAGTGCTGATTTTAGTCAGCGCGTTTTTCTGGGGTCAGTTATAAGTAGCTGATGAAAAGCCTCACTTTATCACAGAATATTATTGCACGACAATGTCTGTTGGTGGCCTTGGTGGTGAAATGATACCGTCTAATAAAGGAGTGGTGGAGAACTCAATATTATCTATATAAAAAATTGTATCTTCATTAAAGCCCGAGTTCGACCAACCCATTAAGTAGCCATGGTCAAACCCAGGCTGTCCTGGCACATACCACTCACCATCTGTTTTATTAATAACTGGAATTGTTACGCCATCGCGAATTTTCCATAACCTAAAAACACCATCATTATTCGCTGCTGTTGCATACTTGGCATGAATGATGATGGTCAACCACTTGCCACGATCTGCTACCTCAAACATTCTGCCGTACTCATTCCAATAGTTCTTCCTGAATAAGAGTGTGCTATCTTGTCCTATCTGACCTCTGGCGAAAAGTATTATATTGCTTTCTCCTGAGGGTAGTGGCCATGTATTTGGGGTTAAACTAGGGCCGGTGATTCCTGAACGTGGTCCAGACCAGAGTGCTAAAAATTTATTGTTATCAGAACCGGGTGCATTTCTGTGGTATAAATTAGCTGGGACAAATAAGTCATATCTGATCCAGAGTTCACTATATCTATTAGGAGCTAAATGAAAACGTAATTCTCTAAAGGAATCTTCAGTATCTGGAGTACCTGGAAATAAAAACTTTGCACTATAATTACCTGTTCTTGGATTTATAGTTGATACTGATGTCCTTGCTGAGCCCCACCGTGCACCATTTTCCGTATGCGTAAAATCCCCTGACTCAAAACCATCTTTAAAGATAGTACCCGCGGAGACATTAGGCATTATAAGATATAAAACCAGTAAACTGGCTAGCCAGTAAATAACGGCATCTATAGGATGTGGTTTTAGTTTTAATTTCATTAGCATAACACCCCTAAATTGACAGTTTCTTCAAAGTAAACATATAAATTTTTAAGCCCAACACCTTATGCTCATAAAATAAATGTTACGTTTGCCATCGACTATTAATATCAACAACTATCGTAGAATAATATTTATCTGTGTGGGCGGTTTTGGCGGTGAAATCACACTCCCGTGTTCATCCGCCCCCAAATCCCAAACGGCTTCGCGGATCTGTCCCTCTATATCTGTAGCAAAGGAAAGCGCACGCTCGGCTGATAAATTTGCTGCCACATCTATTGCAGGCGCACCTATTTTTAAACGTAAATTCCTGGCAGCGGGATTGATGAAGTTAGCTTCGGGACTTAATCCAGTCAAACTACCTCGGCTCTTGCGTAATGAACTGGCGGTTTGATCTGTTGACGAATTCATGTTTTGAAAACCAAAAATGCCATTAACATTCCCGGCAAAATCCGTGGTGTTACCTAGGCTAAGGTTATTTCTTAATTCTACTGAGCGATAGGTATTGGACTGCCCAATATTGATTCCAATAGTATTGTTATAGGCGGTATTGTTGAATAATTTGTAACTACTCAGCGTAAATTAATTAAAAAATAGCTTGACACGTTTTTGAAG
>CAZMLD010000069.1:0-9025 GCA_964566975.1 uncultured Thiotrichaceae bacterium
TGCTGGGGTTCAGATGGAACACCCATGCCGAGAATAGAAGCCGTAGCAAAAATTACAGAAAGGTTATAAGGTGAGTTTATTGAATGAGCCAAGTAGTTGCGCTACTTAACGATTTCAACAAGTTCACCTTATGACCTTTATGGAATTTGCAGTAGCTTCTCTATTCTCGGGCAAGCTTCTAGCCACTGCTATTGATTCAAAGGCTGACGCCAGCCAACGAAACATCATTTTTCTTGCATACGGTTCTGCCCGCCCGTCTTCTGCTTCACTATCACGGCGCATCATGGTAACAATCAACTCGGCTTTTACACTGTCTGGTGTGTAGTGTTGCGCCAATTTCTCTATGGCATCGGGCTGGTTCGGGCGAACTTTTGGCAGAGCAAAGGCAATGGTCTGTATTGACTGAAATTGTACCGAGGAAAATATCGGGCGTAGTTGTTTCTGAATGGTTTCTCTCGCCAGTTTTGCCACCAGCCATGAAACCTGTTCGGCAGAGGTAATTAAGTCGGGATCAACATGATCCAGTGTTTTGAAAAAATCAATTGCCGGGTAATAACCTGTTTTATTTTTCTTTGTATATTCATCGGCAATTTGTGCCAGCGTTAAACCGATAATACTGGCTGAACATGGTAAATATTGTTGCAGGCTTTCAGCTTTTAACTGCACATCAATAATCACCCGTACTTTATCAAAGCGCATGCTATTAATTACGCAATATCTGCAACTGCTGAAATACAGGGTCAGTCACCGGTTTTATTTTTTTACGCATGACGGTACCAATTGCATCGGTGTGTGCAAAAATGGGATTGACCAGCCTGACGCTCAAACAGGCTAATACGGTCATTGCACTTAGCTGCTGCTGTACATTTTCTGAAACCTCACTTAGCACTGCCATTACCTTGCTGATGTCTGCATTACTATTGTCTGTATTACTGGCGCAGCAAAGTGAATCTGCTTCACGGCAAATCGACTCAATATTACATGCTGTAAATTGATCGGGGACGATACGTTCAAAATATTTTGCAATGGCATCCAGCAAAGAGATCACTACGTCCTGATTGCCTGGCTTTGTCAACGCGGCTTCTGCGGTGTTGATAAATGCCTGACCTTTGGCACTTAATACTTTTTCCAGCATTAAGGCATAAGAATTTCCTTCTGCCAGTAATGTTGCTAGTGGCTGTTTTATTTTTTCAAAACTTGTATGTGCTTCGCTGGTCACCGGCAGGTCATCTGCTGAGGCATGTAAAAAACCGACATAGAAGCTACGTTTGGTTTTTGTTCTTGCCCAGAGTTTTTCTTTTTCCTGCTGGTCGATAAGCCCTGGCTGTAAAACCAGACGAACAGACTCAATCATATTGTATTGTTCTTCTTCAAACGGTAAAAATTCGATTAAAAACTCTGCCAGCAATTTGCCTGTTTTGCCTTCAACCACCGCCTGTTTTTCTAACATCTTTCGCGCATTTTCTGCTGTTGGCATCGCCCACCATGCACGTGCTGCTAGTTCATCGGTTAGACCCTGTGCGTAAACGGCTGCCACCACCGCCTCGGGTTCACCTAGTAATAATAATTGCGCCAGGGTGTTATCACGTGCCTGACCCATACGTGTCCAACGTTTAAGATAAACCGGGTAACCACCTGGAGAGCCCATAACGTGGGTGCTGAATAAAGCTTTTACTTCTTTTATATAGGCTTCATCTTTCCCCGTCGCATTTAACGGCACTCTCGCCTCGCCTTTAGCGGTTAGGGCAAACACCACCATCTTTGATTCATCAATACGAACAGCATGCAGCTGCTGCGCCAGCAACACATTAAGACGTAAGCTGTCTTCCGCTGAAAGTGCCATTAGTTTAACTGCACTCTGACACCAAACGGTACTTTGGCTTTGCCTTTAACCAGCCACGTCACTGGAAAATTGGGTTCGACATCAGGAAATACACCTTCGGCATCAGTAAAATAGACCAGTAAGTCTGGCGCTTTGTCCTGTAGCTCTGCCCATTCAAATACTGGCTTAAAACTGGTGCCGCCACCGCCGCGTATTTCAATATCAAACTGAAACTGATCCCATGCTTCAAATATCCAGGGGCAACCATAATTTAGTTGTGAATCGCAGGTAAGTAAAATCACGCTGGCTCGTACCTGACTTTTTATGGCATCAATCTCGGAAATAAATTCTTTTATTTCCTCTTCACCAATCGAGCCGCTGGTATCGACCGCAACCACTATACTGGTTTCATTGCTACGCATGCTTGGATAAACTGCCGGATCGCCACGGCGTGATGATGGTCGTGCATAGCTGTAATCTTCTCTGGCGGTGGCTGACATGTATCTTGCCAGTAACATACGCCACGGCAGCTTGGGTTGCAGCAGGTGGTCAACCATTCTTGCCATCTCGCCTTCCAGTTTGCCAGACTGTAGTGCTTGTTGCGCTGCACCAGCCAGCCGCTGTTCCCATTGCAGGCTTAATTCATCTTCTTGCTGAGGTGACATGGCTGACGGCTGTTGTGCCAGACCACCCTGACCGAGATCATCTTGCTCTTTATCCTGCTCGCCCTCACCGTCGCTCTGTTCATCATTTTGTTTTTCTTGCTCCTTGCCACCACCACTGCCATCCTGGCGCGACTGCTGTTTGTCATTATCGGCATTATCGGACTGTTTTTTATTTTCCAGATCACGTTCGCCGTCATTATCATTATCTTCCAGGCAGGGGTAAATTTCTTCGGCGGTCATGCCTTCATATTCACGCAGATGCATAACGTCAGGTGGTGGTTTTAAACCATCATCTATCAGCATGGGGTTAACCGCATAATCACAGGCAAGATCCCAGCGATATTTGACACGATGTCCACGTCGATGAAAATGCGATAGCGCACAATGCAGGGCTTCGTGTGAAAGTGCGAACTGGGTTTGTTCCTGATCCAGTGCGTCAATGTAGTCGCTGTTGTAATAAAATGTTTTGCCGTCACTAAAGGTGGTTTCACACCAGTTGGGGTCACCTGCCACCATCGGCAGACGCAAAACCAGCGCACCCAGAAAAGGTTTATCCAGAATCAGGCGGGTTCGCGCCGCAGCGAGCTTTTGTTCTACGTCAGGATAGTGCATTTGAAAACTTAGCGGTTAAAAGCATATGAACACAGGTGGTGCAGAGAAGTTATGGTATTTATCATCGCAGGTATACGCTGCTGATTGTAAGTATACTCTTTACACTATTAATGGGTACTCTCCTACGAAGAGTAAAACGCTGTTAGTACAGCATTAAATCAGCAATTTTGTCAGCCCAGCTAGCAAACTCTGGCACGGTAAAAATGTCCTGACCAATCGCTCGATGCATATCAGATACCATCATGACACCCATTTCACGTTGCGGAAAGCGGCTGGCATAACGCAGAATATTACCGTGTACTTTCATCGCGTCATCGCTGTCTTTAGCGCGAATGGCACGCCCCACTAATGCGGTGGCAACAGCATACTGTAAGTCAATTTCTTTTGGTGTTGCCACTTCTTCGCCATTTATAATGGCATCAAGATCGGGCATCTGATCGAGGCTGGCAATGAAGGCCGCCAGTTCAATACCGGCTGCTTTGCCGACACAGGCCTGTAATGCACCAGAGAATAGTTCCGGGTGATGTTCAAATTTATGTAAAGCACGGTGGGCAAACTCCCATGAGCGAGGGGATGGAAAGGCAACGGGGTTTTGTGAAGCATCAAATTCAAATAACAGATCTTGGCGAAAGCGTAAAAATGCGATAACCCGTTCATCAATACCATTCGCATAGGCCCAAGCAACCCAGTCGTCGAGGTTGATGTCTACTTCATAGTGAGAAAACCGGTTTGCCAGTGGTGCAGGCATGCTATATGTAACACCGCGGTCACCCTGGCGATTACCAGCGGCAATAATTGCCCAGCCAGCAGGCACTTCATATTCACCCAGTTTTCGGTCAAGAATTAACTGGTAAGCGGCGGCGGAAACACTGGGTGGTGCGGAAGTTATTTCATCCAGAAACAAAATGCCATTTTCACCGTGACGCTTTGCATTGGGCAACATGGCTGGCACCGCCCACTGTACCGAGTCATCAACTTTAAACGGAATGCCGCGTAAGTCACTAGGTTCCATTTGGGACAGACGAATATCAATTAATGGTGTATTTTGCTTTTGCGCGACTTGCGCCACCATCTGAGATTTGCCAACACCTGGCGCCCCCCATAGCATCACTGGGGTATGATGGCCCGATTGGGTGCTGATAAATTCTTTTTCGACAACGGTTAATAAATGGGCTGGACGCATAGTGGTTCACATAAGAAACAAAGTACGAATCTTAGCAGTTTTTGAGTTATTTTTAACCTATAACGTTTGTGTGTACTGGACAATCTGATGACATCCAGCTTTTTAGAAAAATTCTCACTGCGGGCAAAGTGCGACTTTTACGGTGAGTACACATGTAAGAAAATCTCACCTTTTCTTATTATTTCCATTCACTGCTGTCCCGTTAACATTGCCTATGACAAGCGAAAATTATTACCCCAGCTGAGATCAGTCACCATTCATATCTCTCATCGTTAACGATACAGCAGTAATTCTTAATTGTTATTGCAAATGATAACCATTTGCAATAACATCTGGTAAGCGACGACTGATTTATTTAAATGAAACTAAATTTGGAGGGTTAATTTGATGATAAAACTTAAAACATCTATTTTTCTATTTGCATACTTGGGCGTATCGGCTGGAAACAGCCATGCGCTGTTAATCGGTGATGTTGAACTAAGAGATGGCAATTCGACGGCTACTTTTACCAGTTTTGAAAATCGCCATGGCACAGAGATAAATGGTTTATGGAGGGACTGGACTACGGATGGTATCAACAACCTTTGGTTGGGTCGAACAATTGTAGGCTTAAGCGGTGAACGCAAGTCACCAATCGATGTCTGGGATGTAGATAATTTCAATGTGCAGGATACTAATTCAGACGGTGATGATGATTCATTTTTCATCCAGCACAGCAGAAATGGTATGCAGACATCTTCATTGTATACACTCAGTGGTAACGCCCCCGGCTCTAACTTGTCGAGCATGAGCCAGGCCATTACCATTACAAATAATTCTTCCAGTTCACTCGATCTGCAACTTTTTCAGATGATTGATTTTGACTTGGGGGATAACAGCATACCCAATCACTGGACAGATGAATTTACTATGCTGAACAGTCCAACACACATTACTCAGTGGGATGAAACCACGGCAGTAAGCCTTAATATTGACAGTGATTTGACGCACTGGCTTCTGGGTGGCGGACGTTTTGGACGATACATACACCATGGACTTCCCATGCCTGACAATAACAACTTTGGTCCTGGTGATGCAAAATGGCTTTTACAATGGGATGTTGCGCTGAATACGGGGGATTCATTTCAGTTAAATCAGCGGTTTAATATTTCTCCGTCATCGGTCCCGAGTCCTTCTATACTTTTCCTTCTGTTAGCGGGTCTTTTATTAACACCCTTACGGACACTATTAATTCATGGCAGAAATAAACCAGACCAGTAGCAACTGGATCTGTTTTTCTCATGTGATAAGAGTTAACTAATATATAACAATAATAAGCTTAATTGAAAAACCAGCTGATTATCACGCATTTAGTTGCTCTTTTAACCATTGTTTCGCCGCTGCTAACGCCTGTGGAATGGCAGCAGGGTTAGAACCACCGGCCTGCGCCATATCTGGGCGACCGCCGCCTTTACCGCCGACTTCTGCGGCAGCAATGTTGACTAACTGCCCAGCTTTGATGGTTTTGTGTAAATCTTTGGTGACACCAGCAATCAGTTTCACTTTGCCAGCGTCTTCACTTGCCAACAGAATGGCCGCCGAGCCGAGTTTGTTTTTCAGTTGATCCAGAGTCTCGCGTAAGGTATTGCTGTCTGCACCTTCAAGTTCTGCGGTGAGTATTTTAACGCCAGCAATGTCTTCTGCCTGACTGGATAAATCACTACCCGCCTGTGATGCCATTTTGCCTTTTAACTGGGCGAGTTGTTTTTCCTGCTCTTTTAGTTTTTGAAGCATTTGTTCGACTTTATGGTTAACTTCATCAGCACTGCTTTTTAACAAAAGTGCCAGTGTATCCACTTGCTGTTCTTTGTCTTTCACCCAGTCGACAGCCGCTGCACCCGTTACCGCTTCGATACGACGAACACCAGAGGCAATACCGCTTTCGCCGGTGATTTTAAAGAAACCGATGTCACCAACACGGTTAACATGTACACCGCCACATAATTCAGTAGAAAACGATTTGTCCTCAGTCATATTTCCCATGGTAACAACACGCACAACATCGCTGTATTTCTCACCAAATAATGCCATGGCACCCAATGCTTTTGCCTCTTCCAGTTGCATTTCGCTGGCTTTAGCTTCGCTGTTATCGCGGCTTTGCGCGTTTACCATTTTCTCTATCTGTTTGAGTTGTTGTTTTTTTACTGGCTCAAAATGGGAGAAATCGAACCGCAATTTGTCCGCATCAACCAGTGAGCCTTTTTGCGTGACATGATCGCCTAAAACCTGTTGCAAGGCGGCGTGCATTAAATGCGTTGCTGAGTGGTTACGGCTAATGGCTTTGCGAGTTTCCACGTCAAAGGCGGCTGCAAGCTGTTCACCTTTATTAATCGAGCCTTTTACTACCTCACCAATATGCAAAATACTATCGCCCAGCTTTTGGGTATCTTTTACTATGAAGCTTGCATTGGCTGAGGTCAGTAACCCCGTATCCCCTACCTGACCACCAGATTCACCATAAAATGGGGTTTCATTAAGCACAATAATGCCTTGTTGGCCTTCACTTAATGCATCGACTGAATCAGCACCGACAAATAGCTCTACCACAGTGGCATTTTGTTCAGTCAGCTCATAGCCGGTAAAAGTCGATGAACAGCTAACTTGAATATCTTTGTTGTAGTCCACAGCAAACTGGCTGGCACTGCGACCGCGCTCGCGTTGCGCTTCCATGCAGCGAGCAAAACCGGCTTCATCGACTTCAAGACCGCGTTCGCGTGCGATGTCTGCGGTTAAATCGACTGGAAAGCCGTAAGTATCGTAAAGTTTAAACAAGGTGTCGCCTGATATAACACCACCAGAGCTGTTTTTACTGGACAACTGTTTTATATCTTGCTCCAGAATTTTCATGCCGTGATCCAGCGTTTCAGCAAAACGCTGTTCTTCCATTTTAAGAATACGTTCGACATTACTTTGCGCTTGGCGTAGTTCGGGATAGGCTTCCCCCATCACCTCAACCAGCGGCTGCACCAATTTGTAAAAGAACAGGCCTTCCATGCCCAGTTGGTGACCATGGCGACAGGCACGGCGGATAATTCGCCGCAATACATAACCGCGACCTTCATTGCCTGGCTGAACCTCATCGACACATAAAAAAGCACAGGAACGAATGTGGTCAGCAATAACCCGTAAGGATTTATTCTCCAGATCAGTGGTGTCAGTTGCCACCGCTGCCGCTTTAATCAAATGCTGAAAAATATCAATATCGTAATTATTATGCACGCCTTGTAAAATTGCCGCTAGACGCTCCAGCCCCATGCCGGTATCTACCGATGGCGCTGGCAAAGCATTCATCTCACCGTCTGCCGTGCGGTTGTATTGCATAAAAACCAGATTCCAAATTTCGATGTAGCGGTCACCGTCTTCATCGGGTGAGCCTGGTGGCCCACCCCAAATATCTTCACCGTGGTCATAAAAAATTTCGGTGCAGGGGCCACATGGGCCGGTATCGCCCATTGCCCAGAAGTTGTCACTCTGGTATTTTTTGCCGGGTTTATCACCGATACGGGTAAAGCGTTCGGCACTGACCCCTATCGTCTTCAACCAGATATCAGCCGCCTCATCGTCATCGGCATAAACCGTGATCCAGAGCTTTTCTGCGGGTAAGTTGACGACTTCGGTTAAAAATTCCCAGGCGTGTTTAATTGCATCTTCTTTAAAGTAATCACCAAAACTAAAGTTACCCAGCATTTCGAAAAAAGTATGATGACGTGCGGTATAACCGACATTTTCCAAGTCGTTATGTTTACCGCCAGCACGCACACAACGCTGACTTGACGTGGCGCGTGTGTAACCACGTTTATCACGCCCTAAAAAGACATCTTTAAATTGCACCATGCCTGCATTGGTGAATAATAAGGTTGGGTCATTACCCGGTATCAGTGAGCTGCTGGCCACCACCTCATGGTGTTTATCTTTAAAGAAGTCGAGAAAGGTCTGGCGTAAAGCTGAACTGGATTCTGCACATGTTTTCATAGTATAAATAACATCAAGTATATTGTTTAATCAGTTGTTTTAATTGTTAAAAATCTTATATATCGAATCAAGCGAAAAGCCTCGATATTGTAAAAATCGAATACGTTTCGCTTTGTCGTTATAGTCGTTAACCGGTTTATCTTTGTATTTTTTTCGGTACTGCTGAGCAAGTGTCTGCTGCCAGCTTTCGTCGCCTGCATGCAAGCTGGCAACAATAATGCTTTCTTTTACGCCGCGCTCTGCTAATTCGATAGTGATTCGTATCGGGCCGAAGCCTTTTTGCTGGCGCTGGCGAATATAGGCTTCTGCAAAACGCTCATCGGACAACCAGTCACCCTGCTGTAGCTCAGCAATGGCCTGCTCAATTTCTGCCTCAGCAAAATCACGCTTAAACAATTTATTACGAATTTCAAAGGCGGAATGTTCACGCCGTGATAACAGCCTCACTGCAACCGATTTTGCGCTCAAAAACGTGTACTCAACAGCGGATTTAACATTTTCTGAGAGCCGCTAAACGTTGCCGAGAAAACAACAGGGGCAAAATCAATGGCTTGGAACCAGCGGATGCCTTTGCACCAAATACTGCGCCAATTAGCCCACCGATAAAGGACACAAGCCAAATTTCCATTTACTTTTCCTCAAATTCGTATCTCAGCACTGCCTACTTGTCGCCACTAAGGTCACTGACAACCTTACTTAACAACCTCCAGATGATAGATATAAACGTATGTC